>JBBRDU010000077.1:0-14438 GCA_038203615.1 Chthoniobacterales bacterium | reverse complement strand
TACTTTGGCAATTACGTTTCGCCTTTTTACTCCCCGGAAATTTTTGGCAACTCGCCGCATGCCTTGTTCGGACCCAAGCCGGGCTGGTGGCCGCACTGGCTGTTTTTCTCGCCTGCTCTCCTGATTTTGTGGGCACCGGGCGGGTTCCGGCTGACCTGCTACTATTATAGAGGGGCCTACTACAAGGCCTTCTGGGCGGATCCGCCGGCCTGCGCGGTGGGCGAGCCGCGCCAGACCTACCTGGGGGAACGCTCTTTTCCGCTGATCATGCAGAACGTGCACCGCTACTTCCTCTACGTGGCGCTGATTTTTATCCTGATTTTGGCCTACGACGTCTGGAAAGCCCTCTGGTTTGCGAATCCGGCGACGGGCCGCAGTTCGTTAGGCCTGGGCGCAGGGACCATTGTGCTGGCCATCAACGTGGTCCTGCTCGGTGGTTACACCTTTGGCTGCCATTCGCTGCGACATTTGGTGGGCGGTTTTCTCGATCAGTTCTCCAAAGCTCAGGCTTGCTACCAAACGTATGCCTGCGTCAGCTGCCTCAATCGCCGCCACATGTTGTGGGCGTGGATGAGTCTGACCTGGGTCGGCTTTTCTGATCTGTATGTGCGTCTATGCGCGATGGGCGTCTGGCACGATTGGCGGATCTTTTAGCCGCAATGAAAAGTGATATGTCAAAAATGTTACATCGTTACAAAGGACGAACTCTCGTTCGCTCGCTGCGCTCCCTGTAACTTTGTAACGCCTGTAACCTTTTTACGTTAACCATGCCCGCCTTCGAATCCTACGAGCACGACGTTCTTGTCATCGGCAGCGGGGGCGCCGGACTGCGCGCGGCCATCGAGGCGTCGGCCGCCGGTGTTTCGGTCGGGATGATTTCGAAATGCCTGCTCGGGAAAGCCCACACCGTTATGGCCGAAGGAGGTATCGCCGCTGCCCTGGCCAACGTGGACGAGCGCGACAGTTGGAAAGTGCATTTCGCCGATACCATGCGGGGCGGGCAATACGTCAACAATTGGCGGATGGCGGAGTTGCATGCCAAGGAAGCACCCGATCGTGTCCGGGAACTGGAGGCCTGGGGCGCAGTCTTCGACCGCACGAAGGACGGCCGAATTTTGCAAAGAAATTTCGGCGGCCATAAGTATCCGCGTCTGGCGCACGTGGGTGATCGGACCGGGCTGGAGATGATTCGGACTCTGCAGGACCACGGCGTGCACCGCGGGATCGATGTCCACATGGAGGTTTGTGTCCTGGCCTTGCTGAAAGCGGGGAACCGTGTGTGCGGCGCCTTCTGCTACGATCGCGAGCGGGGCCGTTTCAGGATTTATCGCGGCAAGGCTGTGATCCTGGCCACCGGCGGGGTCGGCAAGGCCTACAAGATCACGAGTAACAGCTGGGACTGCACGGGCGACGGGCACGCCCTGGCTTATGAGGCGGGGGCTGAGCTAATCGACATGGAGTATCTCCAGTTTCATCCCACCGGAATGGTCTGGCCGCCCAGTGTTCGCGGAATGCTGGTGACGGAAGGAGTGCGCGGGGAAGGCGGGATTCTCACGAACATGGATGGCCGCCGTTTCATGTTTGATTTCATCCCGGACAACTACAAGGCGCAGACGGCGGACAACGAAGAGGAAGGCTGGCGTTACACGCAGGGTGATAAAGATGCGCGTCGGCCGCCCGAGTTGCTCACACGTGATCACGTCGCCCGCTGCATTGTTCGCGAGATCAAGGAAGGGCGGGGGACCCCGCATGGCGGCGTCTTTCTGGACATCTCCTGGATCCAGAAAAAGATGGGGAACGCCGAAGAACACATTAAGCGCAAGCTGCCCAGCATGTACCATCAGTTCAAGCAGCTGGGTGATATCGATATCACGCGCGAGCCGATGGAGGTGGGACCGACGACTCATTACATCATGGGCGGCGTCCGGGTCGATGGGGACACCCAGATGTCGTGCGTGCCGGGGCTGTTCGCGGCGGGCGAGTGCGCGGCCGGGATCAACGGAGCGAACCGGCTGGGGGGCAATTCGCTGTCGGACCTGATCGTTTTCGGAAAGAGAGCAGGCGAATTTGCGGCCCGGTTCGCGAAGGAACATCCGTTAGGCGAGATCGATTATGCTGCGGTGGAAAAAACGGCCAGCGCCGCGCTCCGACCTTTCGAGCGAAGCACCGGGGAGAATCCTTACACCGTGCAACGCGATCTGCAGGAGATGATGCAACACAACGTTGGAATCGTGCGGGACGAAGGCGAGATAGTCTCCGCCCTCGATCATCTCAAGACCTTGGTGGAGCGCACGGAGCAGGTCGGGGTTACGGGAAATCGCGACTTCAATCCGGGCTGGCATACGGCGCTCGACTTGAAAAATCTTTTGATCGTTTCGGAAGCGATTACGCGGGCCGCTCTGGAACGAGAGGAAAGCCGGGGCGCGCAGTTCCGCGAGGATTATCCGGAGAAGGACGAGCGCCTGGCCAGGGTGAACACGGTTATCGCCAAAAATAAGGAGGGAGCCATGGAGATCCGAATGGAACCGCGCCCGGAAATGCCGGACTATCTGAAACAAGTAATTGAAGAGATGGGGTAGACGTTAAATCGTAAATCGTGAATTGTGAATCGAACTAGCATGAATGCGCCGGATGGGAAGAAGCCTGTGTCGACATTCGAAGACCTCAAGGTTTACCAAGTCGCACGCGAATATCGGAAAGCGATGGACCGCGTCGCTCGTCGACTACCGGACACTGAGAAGTATGGATTAGTCAGCCAAGTTCGGCGCGCCGCACTCTCCTTGCCGAACAATCTCGCGGAAGGTCACGGGCGGTATGATTACCTGGATCAGATCAAATTCACACGGCAGTCTCGCGGTTTGTCGGAGGAATTGATCGACGATTTGAACGTCTGCGAAGACGAGCAGTATATGCCGATCGCAGAAATTACCTCGCTTAAGGAGCAAGGATGGCGGTTCCGCCAATTGATTGACGGTTATATTCGTTATCTCCGCAGCCAAAAGGAGGCAGAAGTCTCGTCAGCGCGGGAAGCTGAGTCAGTTTATGGTCAGAGCGCCGCTGGCGATTCACCATTCTCGGTTCTCGATTTAACGGAGTCCCCATGAAGACCGCTACTTTCAGGATCTGGCGGGGGAACGCCGCAGGCGGGACATTCCGCGATTACACGACGGGCGTCTCCGAAGGGATGGTCGTGCTCGATGCCGTGCATCACATCCAGGCGACCGATGCGAACGATCTGGCCTGCCGCTGGAATTGCAAAGCCGGCAAATGCGGATCCTGCTCGGCCGAAGTAAACGGAATGCCCCGGCTCATGTGCATGACGCGGCTGAGCGAGCTGCCGCTGGATAAGCCGGTCACGATTGAACCGATGAAGGCGTTTCCGTTGCTGAAAGATTTGATCACGGATGTTTCGTGGAACTATCGGGTAAAGAAAAAGATCAAGGAATTCAAACCGCGGCCGCCCGATGCGCCGGACGGCACCTGGCGGATGCAGCAGGAAGACATCGATCGGGTGCAGGAATTTCGGAAGTGCATCGAATGCTTCCTTTGCCAGGACGTTTGCCACGTCTTGCGCGATCACCAGATGCACGACCGATTCATCGGCCCGCGTTTTCTGATCTACACGGCCGCGCTCGAGATGCATCCGCTCGACACGGAAGATAGAGTCGAAGAACTGCGCAAGGCGCACGGGATCGGATATTGCAATATCACCAAGTGCTGCACGAAAGTGTGTCCGGAGAACATTGAAATCACGGACAATGGAATCATTCCCTTGAAAGAGAGAGTGGTGGACGAGTTCTACGATCCGCTGGGCTGGATCTGGAAGGGTTTGCGCAGGAGGTGGAGCCGATGAATCGTGAACCGAGAATCGTGTTTGCGTTCGAACGATGTAACGTTGTAACAATTTAACGCATTACGCCTCCCATGTCCGACCTGAAACGTCTTTCCCGCGAAGCCATTCCCGCCGCGCTGGAAAAAGCCAATCGCTATCGGCTGTTGAATGAGCCGGCGGAGGCGGAGAGCATCTGCCTCGATATCCTGCAGACGGACCCGGAGAACCAGGAAGCCATCATCACGCTGCTGCTCGCGTTGACCGATCGCTTTACCAAAGGTTACGGAGTGAGCGACACGCAGGCGAAAGAGTTGCTTGGAAAAATCAAAGGCGACTATGACCGCTCCTATTACGCTGGCATCTTCGCGGAGCGACGAGCCAAGACCAAGCTGACCCAGAACACGCCGGATTGCCGGTTCCAGGCCTATGATCTCTTGCAGGACGCCATGCACTCGTTTGAGAAGGCGGAGAAGATGCGTCCTCCGGGGAATGATGACGCGTTGTTGCGATGGAACACGTGCGCCCGGCTGATTGAGCGCAATCGACTCGTCCCGCGCCACGAAGAGGAGCGCGTCGAGTTCTCCATCGAGTGATGTGGTAGGGACGCCGCGCCGTCGCTGGTGAGATCGTGGCGCTAGGCACGGAAATGCGCGAGAGGCGCAAGGCGGGCGGGCCATTTCTTCGATACGGACTGAGGGTTGATCATACGCGCGGAGCGGACGCCGCAGCGCGGCGTCCCTACCTCGGGCGACTTGAGAGTGACGTTCGGCCTTGCCCTGGCCGGAAGTCTGGCTCCTATTGACGCCACGGCATGAGCGACCTGCTTTTAGGTGTGAACATTGATCACGTGGCGACGCTGCGTCAGGCCCGTTACGCCACCATGCCGGAGTCGAAGAACGCCGAGCCCGACATCATCACAGCGGCCTCGATTTGCGAGCGAGCAGGGGCGCGCGGGATCGTGGCGCATCTGCGGGGCGACCGCCGCCATATGCAGAGTCGCGATATCGAGCGGTTGCGCGAGAACGTGATTACGAAGTTAAATTTGGAAATGGGGAACACGCCCGAGATCGTGGACATCGCGTTGCGCATCGTACCTGACGAAGTCTGTCTGGTGCCGGAGAAACGGGAAGAGATCACAACGGAGGGCGGTCTCGATGTGGTGGCTCAGCGGAAAGAGCTGGAGCCGACCATCACCCGGTTGCATTCCGCCGGCATTCGCATCAGCCTGTTTGTCGACGCGAAACTGGAGCAGATCGACGCGGCCGGCGAACTGGGCGCCGACATGGTGGAACTGCACACGGGGAAGCTGGCCAATGCCTTCGCCGAGAAGATCGCGAAACAGGAGCTGAACAACCTGCAGGAAGCGGCGCGCTGTGCGTCGGAGTTGCATCTCCAGGTCAATGCCGGGCACGGGATCAATTACAGCAACATCGCGTTGATCCATCAGATTCCGCATCTGACCGAACTCAACATTGGCCACTCCATCATGGCGCGCGCCATGTTTGTGGGACTGCAGGCCGCGGTCAGCCAAATGCTGTCCGCCATGCAGGGTTATCGGGGATGAGTGTGCTCGGGATCGGCCTGGACCTGGTGGAGTGTGCCCGCATTCAACATTCCATCGACCGATTTGGCGACCGGTTCCTCCATCGTGTTTTCACGGAAGGCGAGATTCATTACTCCACTTCCATGAAATTTCCGGCGCGCCATCTGGCCGCGCGCTTTGCGGCCAAGGAGGCGGTCTCGAAAGCGTTCGGCACGGGCATTGGTAAAGCCATGGGTTGGCGCGATATCGATGTGCGCAAAAAGCCGAGCGGCGAACCGTATCTGGTGCTGTTGGGCGAGGCTGAGAAACTGGCCAAAGCGCGCGGTGTAACCTCCACCCATATCACCCTCAGTCACACCGATCACCATGCCATGGCCTGTGTGGTCTTGGAGAGCGAGCCCTGACCGCAACCCTGGCGTTGACCACGGAGGCGCTCCTGCCCACACTGCGCGGCGTGTTCATCAAGTTGGCCGGGCGAATCCTCCCGATTCTATGCGGATGGGTGCTTCTTCCAACTCTTCAGGCCGAAGATGAAACACGCGCGTCCCATGTTATTGTAAAAGCAGAGGACGATGAAGGTGAGCACAATGAATTCACCGAGATGGGCGAGTATGGGCAGCCCGCCTGGGCGGAACGCAGCCGAGCCTCCTCCACCACGAGTGTCTATGTTCTTTCACCTTACGAAGCCTTCCTCGGGCTGAACTGGGAAGGCGATTTCCATCGGCAGGGCAAGGCGCTCCATGATTTGACGCAGGAAATCGATGTGGGTCTTCTCCATCGCATCGAGCTGGGTTTAGAGAATGAACTGGGGTTCGTGGGAAGTCGCGCCTACGAAACAAGCATCACGGCAGAAGCGCGCTATGCCTTGGCCAACTGGAATGCTGTTCCCCTGAACCCGGCCCTCTCTGTGGAATACATTTTCGGCGTCGGGAAATCGGCGCCGTCAGCCCGAGCCGGCCCTAAAGGTCACACGCAAAAACTGCGGGAACAGCCCGATGCCTTGGCGCTGCGGCTTCTTTTGGGTCAGGCCTTCGCGGACAATCGCATCGGTTACGGCCTGAATCTCTCCATGCAACAGGATGTGACGCACGATTCCGGGCGTGCCTTTGAGATCAGCCAATCAGTTTCCTACGGCTTAAACAAAGGCGAGTTCGAGGTCGGGGCCGAGATGCGATACCGGCACAGCACGGGGCAAACACCGGCCGGGCAGGAAGACGAGTTCATCATCGGCCCGACGTTCGGTTGGAAGCCGACGCGCCAGACGCGGATCAGCCTGGCGCCGTTGGTTGGCTGCACGCACGATTCGCCGGCGGTGGCGACATTGGTCCTTTTCTCCTACGAATTCGGCGGCGCGGAAGCGATCCTTCCAGCGGCTGCCCAACGGGAACGTTAATTCAGCCGACAATTCCGTGCGGTCTGCAGACGATTTATCATTGGGGGAACCCGGGGCTGTCGCGATGGCGTTCCGGGGGAGCGCACGCTTCCAGCGTGCTCTTTTCGGCATCCTTGCCGAAATATGATTGCGGCGCCGGCTGGAAGCCGGCTCATGCACGCGGGAAGCGTGCGCTCCCCCGGATCTCCGCTTTCGCGTCAAGCTAACTGAGGGTTGCCAATGGTGCAGCTGTCCGGCATTTTGTCGCTTCATGGCGAAGACCTTTTTCATCACGACGGCGATCGATTACACGAATTCGGCGCCGCATATTGGCCATGCCTACGAGAAGGTGCTGGCGGATGTGCTGGCGCGTTATCATCGCGCCAAAGGTGAAACGGTCTTCTTTCTCACCGGAGTCGATCAGCACGGGCAGAAGGTTCAGCAATCGGCCGCGCGCGAGGGCCTTTCCCCAGCCCTGTTCGTCGAGGGCGTGACCCAAAAATTTGTCGACCTCTGGAAAAAGCTCGAGGTGCAGTACGACGAATGGGCCGAGACGGTCGCTCCGCGGCACAAGGATGTCGTGCGTGGAATCTTGCAAAGGCTGTTCGACGAAGGCCAGATCTACAAGGATAAGCAGGCCGGCTTTTATTCCGTGCGGCAGGAGCAGTTCCTGACCGATAAAGAGCGCGGGGGGGACGGCGAATTTGGGCCGGAGTGGGGCCAGGTCGAGTTTCGGGAGGAAGAAAATTACTACTTCAAACTCAACCAGCACAAGGCATGGCTTCTTCGATACCTGGATCAGCGCAGCGATGCTGTTGTGCCCGACTATCGTCAGACTGAGCTGCGTAATGCCGTCGAAAAGTTGGGGGGCGACCTTTGTATCTCGCGCCCGAAAGCGCGACTCGACTGGGGGATTGAGCTCCCCTTCGATCAGAATTTTGTGACCTACGTCTGGTTCGACGCCCTCACCAATTACATTAGCTTTGCCGGCTACGATCCCAGTCTCTCAACTTTCAACGATCAACCGTTAGCGTTCCGGGATAAATGGCCGGCTTTGCAGGTAATCGGCAAGGACATCCTGATCCCGGCGCATGGCATTTATTGGTTAATCATGCTGCACGCCATTGGCTTTAGCGACACGGAGATGCCACAGCTTCTCGTCCATGGATGGTGGAACATCGGGGGCGCCAAGATGAGCAAGAGTGAAGGGAACGTGGTCGATCCCAACGAACTGGCGGAGAAGTACGGGCCGGAAGCAGTCCGCTATTACCTGATGACCGACATCGCGACAGGTGGAGATTCCGATTTCTCGGAAGAGCGCCTGGTCGGTCGTTTTAATTCAGACCTGGCTAATTCGTTAGGCAATTTACTGAATCGCAGCTTGAACATGGCACATCGTTATAGGGGAGGCACGGTCAAGAGAAGTGGAGCGGACTCCGCCCTGGCCGCACCATCGGCGGAACTGATCCGGCGTTACGGCGCAGCCATGGAAGCTTGTCAGGTCAGTGCCGCGATTGCGGCGATCAACGAATTCGTGACGGCCTGTAACACATATATCGAGATCAATGCGCCTTGGAAACTGGCCAAGGATCCGGCGAACTTAGCGCAGCTGGATGAGGTCCTGCATGCTCTGGCCGAAGCGCTGCGCGTCGTGGCGATCGTTATCGCACCGCTGCTGCCCACGGCGGCGCGCGAAATCTTTCATCAATTGAATTGTCCGGAGGATACAGGCCTGGCCAAAGCGGGCTGGGGCGGGCTGCCGGCGGAGCATTTGCTTGGAAAACCCGAGCAGTTATTCCCGCGGATTGAGACCTAACGCCTTTGGCGGAGGCTGCGATCCACCCTCGATCGATCATGGGATGGGGCGGGCCCGTCCCTCCTGGCATCATTGATTACCTATTGCGCGCACTCCTCGAACGCGGCTGGCTCGCCGCGCAGATGGGCCAGGGCTTCGCCGGCAAAGTGGAGCGACCCGGTAATCAGAACGGGGTTTGGTCTGGCGCGTGCGGCGGCCAATGCGTCCGCCACGGATGGAGTGATGGAGTATGGGAGTTTTGGAGTGATGGAGGAGAGAGCTTGCGCGAGATCATCCGGTGGGAGTGCGCGGGCGCTCCGTATCGCTGGGAGAATAACGAACTCACTGACCGGCGCGAGTGCCTGACAAATGGCGCCCGCGTCTTTATCAGAAAGAACAGCCAGGATAACCGTGGCGCGCTGTTCGCCGAAAATCTCGCGCCACGTTTGGGCGAGCACGGCGGCTGCAGCCGGGTTATGCGCGCCGTCCACGATGATGCGCTCGTCCCAGCATTGGAACCGGGCCGGCCATTCCACCGCAGCCAGTCCGCGCACCACATCCTTTTCTTCAACGGAGATGCCGGCGGCGCGGACCGCTGCCACCGCGACGGCGGCATTCTCCTTTTGATGCGCGCCGCGCAGAGCGATGGGTGATGCCTCATACAGTTTTTCGACGCAAGTGAGCGGCGCATGGCATTCACCGGCCCGCGCGCGAATCACGTCGGCCGCTTCCGGAACCTGTCGGGCCGAGATGACCGGCGTGTTCGCCTTGATAATGCCGGCTTTTTCCGTGGCGATCTCGCGCACGGTTTGACCGAGCCAGGATTGATGATCCAATCCAATCGGCGTAATGACCGCGACATTCGATGGCACCACGTTGGTGGCATCGAGCCGTCCGCCCATTCCTGTCTCAAGAACGATCACGTCACACTCTGCTCGCGCGAAATGCTGCAGGGCCAGGGCGGTGGCGAGTTCGAAGAAGGTCGGGTGCGAATCCCAATCGGCTACGCGTTTCCGCAATTGCGTCAGGCCATCGGCCACGGCGGCGTGCGACATCATCTCGCCGTTGACCCGAATCCGTTCCGGGAAACTGACCAGGTGAGGGGAGGTGAAGAGGCCCGTGCGATATCCGGCTGCGCGGCAGATGGCATCGACCATGGCGCAGACGGAGCCCTTGCCATTGGTGCCCGCGACATGCACAACGCGGGTCTGTGGGAGATCCAGCGGCACCGCCGCCATGAGTCGCTCAGCGTTCTCGAGGCCGAGTTTAATTCCGAAACGTTGCAGGCTGTAAAGCCAGCTCAGCGCCTCGTCGTAGGTCTGGAGGGGTCGCGGCACAGAGGCCCCTCCCACGCTCACGGCGCGACCGAAAAATAGCCGAGCAACTGGCTGATTTGTTCCCGCATTTTCTTGCGATGAACAATCATATCGACCAATCCATGTTCCTCGAGAAATTCGGCCGTCTGGAATCCTTTCGGTAAATCCTGATGCGTCGTCTCCTTGATGACGCGCGGACCGGCGAAGCCAATCATGCTCTTGGGTTCGGCAATGATGACGTCACCGAGTGAAGCAAAGCTGGCCATCACGCCCGCCGTGGTGGGATTGGTGAGAACAGAAAGATAGGGAAGACGCTCGGCCGCGTGCCGCGCGAGGGCGCCGCTTGTTTTGGCCATCTGCATGAGGCTAAGCATCCCTTCGTACATGCGGGCGCCGCCCGACGCGGCGATGATGATGACGGCCGCACGTTCGGCGGTACCGTATTCGATGACACGCGTGATGCGCTCGCCCACGACGGATCCCATGGTGGCGGCGAGAAAGCTGAAGTCCATCACAGCCAGGGCCACCTTGTAGCCGTTGATCATGGCGTAACCACTCAACACGGCATCGATCAGACCAGTGCTCTCCTGATATTTTTTGAGCCGATCCTTGTAGGTGGCCATGCCTTGAAAACGCAGGGTATCGATCGATTTAAGATCGCCGTCCATCTCGACGAACGAGTCCGGGTCGACCAGCATTTCGATCCGTTCCTTGGCAGTTTGCGGAGAATGATAATCGCAACGCGGACAGACGCGCTGGTTCTGCAGCAGTTCGATCTCGTGAACGACTTCGCCGCAGCCGGTGCATTTCTGAAAGAGACCCTGCGGGATGTCGCGCTTGCGGCGAATCTGGGTTTTGATAACCGGTTTTTTAAAAATGGCCATAGGAAATCAGGCGCGGGCTGCCGTGGCGGCATAAACAACAGACGCGCCCGCCTTCTTCAAAACGCGCGCGCATTCGCTCAAGGTCGCCCCCGTGGTTAAGACATCGTCAATCAAGAGCACCCGCAACTCTCGCACGTTCATCTTTTTTCGTAAACGAAAGGCATCATGTAAATTTTCCATACGTTCCGATCGGTCAAAAGCCGTCTGGGTCCGGGTGTAACGGACGCGTTCCAGCATTTTCTGGCAGGGAATGCCCCGTTTGGCGCTGACCCACTCGGCCAGCGCCGCCGCCTGGTTGAAGCCGCGTTCCCGCTGCCGGGCCGGGTGCAGAGGAACCGGCACAAGGAGATCAAAGGAACGCCCGCGCAGCCGATCGTCCTCAAAGGCGGCATCGAGCCAGCGCCCGACCAGATGACGGAGGTAAATTTGACGGCCGTATTTGAAGTCGTGCACAACGCGCCGCACGATGCCCCGGCTGCGATAAGCGGCCACGGCCGATTCGAAATAGAGTTTGCGGTGGGCGCAGTTGGCACAGGCAAATGGGCCGGTGATGGCACCGGCGAACGGCTCCGAGCAAGTCTGACAAAACGGCGGGACGATCCGCATCACCTTGGCGTCACACCCTTCACAAAGATATTCGTCCGCCTCCACGCTGGCCGCGCAAATCGTGCAGATGGGTGGGTAAAAGAGAGAAGAAAGGGCGCGCAGCATATTAAGTCTTCGGCTTCTCCCTCCGGTTTAACCACGCCAGGACCAGAAGCCACGTGATCAAACAAACCGCCAGCGGGACAAGGCCGACTAATAAATTTTTCCCAATCCACGGGAGGGCCAGGGCCTGGCGGCGCGCGATGCGATTAAAAATGCCGTTGCCGAAAATCCAGCCGGCGTGCAAGCCAATGGGCAACCAAAGCGCATGGGTCCGCAGCCTGGTGTCGGCCAGGATCCATCCAATCAGGAACAACGTGGTAAAGGCAGCGGCGACCAGAACTGGATCCGAGAACTGGGCAAAGGAGTGCGCGATGGAATTGAAACCGGACGCCCAGGTTACGATGGGAGAGGTGCGCTCCGGTGCCTTTAGAAAATGGAGAATGGAAAAGAAAGCCGACGTGACGAACACGGCCAGGTATTTGCGACCGCTGCGCAGCAGAAGTCCAAGAATCAACCCGCGGAACAGGGTTTCCTCGATGAGCGGCACGACGATGCTGGCGGCCAGGAGCGTGGCGAGGGCCCGGCCGGAAAGGGTGAGGCGAATGGAATAAACATGAAAGGCGAGGAGAGCCGCGCCGCAGCAGAGCAGGGGAATGGCAGCCAGGAAAAAGCCACCGAAGAGATGCGAGCCCCAGCGCTGATCCGGCGTCAGCTCCAGGTCCGCCAGACGACGCACGCGAATGGAACGCAAGAGCGGCCAGAGCAACAAAACTCCGGCCACCATGAGCGATCGATGAAAGAATGTCTCGAAATCGAACGTGGCCAGGAACGGGAGAATGTGGTGCGCGGCCAGCCATTGCCCGCTCCAGAAGAGGATAGGAGCGAGCAGGGCCCCGAGCAAAAGAGTCAGGGCAAAGTAGGCGAGGAGTCTGGCGGCGTCTTTCAAGCCTGTTAATGTAAGATTTTTCAACGATGCGGAGTCAACACATATGGACAGAGAAAGATGCGGAAGGCCGCAAACGCGAGGTCCGAGCCACCAAGTTCGGCGGGCAATGGCGGCTGCAGGCCAAGACGAAGGACGATGAACAGTGGACCTATTACGACGAAGCTCCTATGGAGGATTTGTTGACCCTGCGAGATATCGTGGAGCGAAAGTATCAGCGCCGGCGCGCCTCCTACGAAGACCTGACTTCCCTCGAAGAGATGATTCGCCAACGTCACGCGGATGAGTGACCGGACGACGAGGGAGTTGATCGAAGCGGATCAGAGGTTCCTCTGGCATCCTTTCACGAACAATCGCGAATGGTGCAGCCCGGAATACGAGCCGCTCGTCCTGGTGGAAGGGCACGGCGCCATCCTGCGGGACAGTTGTGGCCGGGAGTACCTCGATGGCAATTCGTCCATCTGGACGAATGTGCACGGGCACAACCATCCCCATATCAACGCGGCCATCCGCCGGCAGCTCGACCAGGTAGCGCACACCTCGTTTCTCGGATTTACTCATCCGGCCGCGATTGAGCTGGCCCGGGCCGTGGTGGCTCTGTTCCCGCCCAATACGCTCACGCGCGTCTTTTACTCGGACGACGGGTCGACCGGGATCGAGGCGGCCCTGCGCATGGTGGATCAATACTGGCGGTTGCGTCACAAACAGCGCAGCCAGTTCATCGCTTTTCAGAATGCCTATCATGGCGACACCGCCGGGGCCGGCAGCCTCGGGGCGGCGGCCATGTTCCAGGCTGGGCCAAGCCGGTGGAACTTTCCGGCCGTGCTCGTGCCGACGCTGGCGGCACTGGAGCAATTATCGGCGGCGGAAGTGGCCAAAACGGCGGCGGTAGTGATCGAACCGCTGATCCAGGGGGCGGCCGGCATGAAACTGTGGCCCTCGGGAACATTAAAAGCGGTGCGGGAGTGGTGTGACCGGGCCGGGACCCTTCTCATTGTGGATGAAGTGATGACCGGTTTTGGCCGGACGGGCCGGATGTTCGCGATGGAGCACGAGGGGGTCACTCCAGACATTGCCGTTTTCGGTAAAGCGCTGACGGGGGGATATCTTCCACTGGCTATTACTGTTGTCACAGAAGAAATATTCGGCCGGTTTGACGGCTCTGTGGCGGAAGGGAAGGCGCTGGCTTATGGGCACAGCTACACCGGGAACGCCCTCGGCTGTGCCGCGGCCATGGCCAGCCTCGAGATCTTTGCCCGCGACCATGTTCTGGAGGAGCTCGGACAAAAGATCCAGCAGCTGCGATCAGGCCTGACACGGCTGGAGCGGATGCCTGGCGTGGCCGAGGTCCGGCAATGCGGCTTTATCGCCGGCATCGAGCTGAAGGATGGGGATGGGGGCGCGTCTTCAGCGGATTTGGCCTCCAAAGTCTGTCTGGCGGCCCGGCAGCATGGCCTTCTCACGCGCCCGATTCGCAACGTCATCGTGTTGATGCCTCCGTTTTGCATCACGGCCGAACAACTGACAGTCGCGACCGACGCCCTCGTAAACTCCATCCACGAAGTTTGCGGGAGAGGCCTGGAGTAGATCGATGGCCCGAAGATCACGCCTCGATATGCTCCTCATCGCGCGAGGACTCTTTCCCAGCCGCGAGCAGGCGCAGCGCGCCATCATGGCTGGTGAGATCAAGGTGGGCACGCGCGTCGCGGCCAAACCTTCCGAGATGATTCTTCCCGATGCCATCATCGAGGTACAGGCGCGGCCGAAATATGTGGGACGCGGCGGATTAAAGATGGAGGGCGCGCTCGATTTGTTTCAGATCGAGGTCAATGGCAGCGTCGCGCTCGATATCGGAGCATCCACCGGCGGGTTCACTGATTGCCTCCTGCAACGCGGGGCGAAACATGTTTACGCGGTCGATGTCGGGCACGATCAATTGGCCTGGAAAATCCGGACGGATCCGCGGGTCACGGTTTTTGAAAAACTGAATGGCCGGAATCTTTCACATGAGCACATCCCCGAGCCGGTCGATCTGTGTGTGATCGATGTCTCTTTCATCTCGCTGACTTTGATCTTGCCCAATGCCTTTGACTTGATAACTCCAG
>JBBRDU010000076.1:0-14565 GCA_038203615.1 Chthoniobacterales bacterium | reverse complement strand
CAATGCGCCTCCCTGTGCCACAGCGAATGTGACAGGAGCGTTTGGCGCGCCATAGTCGTTGATTTTTATTAAGACAGGAACAGGCAAGAGAGTGCCGGGATTTCCACGTTGATCACCTCCGCCGGTGACGGATAAACGATTTAGCTCGCCGTTGAAGAAATCGGTCGGATCGGTTCCGTTAATATATTCCTGGAGATTGCTGATTCCGTCGCCATCAAAATCCCCGTTTGGATCGACTCCGGTGGCACCGAAATATTGGCGCTCCCAGGCGTCCGGTAAACCGTTGTGGTCTCCATCGAAGAGCGGATCGACGGTCGGCAGCTCGAAAGCGAAGAGGTTCTTTACCTGGCCTATGTTCGCAACGGCAAAGTCGTCCGGCTGATTCGGTGCATTCGCCCAAGGATATTGGCTGGCCAAACCGGCGGCGATCAATCGATCGTAAAAAGGCGCTGCGATCTTTTTTAGCTGACCAAGGTTGACTGGAGCGAAGTCGTTCGTTTCGGCGGTGGATGTTGACCAGCTCGCGATAAGCGCATGTAAATTGTTACCGGCGCCCCCGGGGAGTTTCGCGTCCATTTCGGCCGCGGCGGCTTTAGCAATGTTCTTGAGTTGTCCGTGGTTAGCAGGCGCGTAGTCATCGAGGGCAGCGGTCTCCAGCTGGACATTGCGGTTTGACCACCATGATGGAACAGCTCCGTAGAGCAAAAATGGAACTAGAATCGCCGCCGCCATGATAAGTACGGCCCGCGGAGTGGAGATTCCGTGTCGGCTATCTGGGGCGACGAATTTCATTCCAGGGGGCGGGATGTGGTGGAGAGTTGCGCTTCTAAGGAGTTGGTCCCTGGGTGAATTCCCCCATCGAGAGATCGCCTTGAGGTTGGATGCGGACGGGCCAGACGGCTGCGGGTCCGGGAGGGCCGGCGAGGCCCTGCGTTCCCGGATCACCAGGCGGACCCGCAGGACCTGTTGCTCCAGTGAGGCCGACCGGTCCCGGCGCTCCAGCCGACCCGGGCACGCCTTGTGGGCCCATTGGGCCAATGGGTCCGGAACTGCCCTTGGCGCCGGCGGGGCCGATCGCGCCAGCAACTCCTTGCGGACCTTGAGGGCCAATGGGGCCTATGGCGCCGGTAGGACCGATCCTACTTAAGGAAATGTCGAGACGGGGCTCGTGACTGGTTTGGTTGGATTCCTTGCTATCAAAGGCAAGATTGAGAAAGGAAGTCGTTGCGCTTGCTTCGATTTCAATTCCCTCGTTAGCCAAGGTGCCGTTGAGCCATGCCTTGACCCACTGGGTCACGTCGACGCTGATGAAGTTACTCACCGAACTCACAGGCAGCTCGGACAATTTTGGGGCACCGTAGGATAAGCTGCCGGCCAAGCTATCCTTCAGGGTGTATTCATCCCAGAAAGTCGTCACCGGGTTCAAAGTGATGGATCCGACGGCGGTGCTATTGCTGTTGACCCAGAGCTGTAATCTTGCGTGGGCAACGTCTGGCGCCGTCGTTCCGGGCGGAAGAGTAGCCAGCGTAAACTTTAGAAATGTTCGACCGATCCGGCCGTTGCCTTTGAAGACACGCAGGTCCATGCCTGCTCCGTTGTTGGAGTTACTCGGTGTTGGTTTACCGCCGGTAGTCCCATTATCGACGTAGGTGTCTTGTAAGAGCAGGGCTTCGACCGCGATGGCGCGGGGGAGAAACGAAAGGAGAAGGAGGATGGAAGCAGTGGCGATCGCACGCCGGGATAGCGTCTTGTTCATGGGAGGGAGTGATTAGAGATTCTTGCAGTAATTGGAATTGTTCAAAACGGAAGGGTTAACGATCAGGGGGAAATGCACGACTCCGGCATCATGCGGGAACGATGCGAAAGGGCGCAATAGGCCGAATGGCGTACGGCGCGGCTGGCTCAAACGTGAACCGATTTCCGCCCGGCGCGGATCGAACGTTCGTCGTTAAGCCGGCGCTCGTACCACCAGATGCAAACCGCGATCCGCGTTTCCAAATGCAGTTTCTCGAGGATGTGTTGGACATGTTTTTGGACGGTGCGAGAGCTACACCCGAGAATTTTGCCAATCTCGCGGTTGCGCTTGGCGGCAGCGATCCATTCCACGACTTCGATCTCCCGCTTGGTTAACGGTCGTGATTCATTGGGAGCGGGGCGCTTTGAACGCGGTTTTGCCGCGTCGCCGATTTGTCGGACGATCCGGGGGGACATGGGAGGGTTGCTGTTAATAACCGAAAGCGGCACTCTCGTCCATACGCACAAAGGCGTATGACGTTGTTCCCTTTCCAATTTCCAAACGGCCGGGTGGTTACGTTCGCATTCAGACGATCGATGCCAATGACGCGGGGGGGTGGATCGGCCGGCTTTCGTGAAAGCTTTCGGCCGCTCCGCGGGCAATGTTTTGTCCCGGCTTCGCCGGACTTATTTTAGCATCGAGCGGCGGAGCGCTCGATCCACCTGGGCCCGATATCAGGCGCGATATTTCGCAAGGAGGTGGTCGATATACGCGCTGTAGGTCTCGGCGAGCGCCGGGCTCTCAATAAAGAGGATGTTTTCGGCGTTGAACTGGGCGCTCCTCGAAAAATTGTAGGAGCCGGTGATGACGGTGTCGTCGATCACCAGCACTTTGTTGTGCATGAAATCGTGGCGACTGGTGGGGCTGTAGGGAGTGGAGTTTTTTCCAACGAGGCCGGCGCGCGCGATGATGTCGTGCACGGCGGGGATCTTCCAGTTATTCGATGGGACCTGCTGCCATTGAACGTAAACTTCCGCCATCTGGGTGCGATCGTAGATTCCGTCCACTTGAACACGACCGGCGCGCAACAGGTTGCCGAGCTCGCCGATGAGGGTGCCGGAATTGATTAACAAACTGCAGATGCGAACCCGGCGTTGGGCGGCGCGGACGCGGCGGGCAATCTCGGTGTCGATCTCCAGGCCGCATCCGGGTGAGAACAGAAGACGCGCGGTGGCGGGTTGACCGGAAAAGGTGAGCGGCACGGGCGCGGTGTGGATGTCGCCGGTGTTCTCGAAGTTCTCCTTTTCCCAGAGCTGCTCGAAATCCTGGGTGTAGGAAGCGGCGAGCGCGGAGGAATCGATCTCGAGAATGTTGTTTTCCATCAGGGTAAAGGCGTCGTCGGTCATGTTGGTGGAGCCGGTCCAGACCGAGCGGCGATCGCGCACGATGAATTTGCTGTGCATCAGTTTCATCCCGGCGATGCGGCGAGCGGGATAACCGAGCGCCTGGACGAACGCGCTCGTGCCGGCGGGGGCAGGGTCCTGGCCGGCGACGATGTTCGGCGCGACCGGTTTATCGCCGTCGTAACAGAAACGGATCTGGACGCCGGCTTCGGCGCGCTCGCGCAACGCTGCGACCAGCTGCGCGCGGAGCGGGTCGCCGAAGCGCATGTCGTAAACGGCAAGGTCGAGGGTCTGGGTGGCAGCGCGGATGAACGCGGTGAGCCGGGCCATGACGGAGTCGGCGGTTTGTTCGCCCTGGGCGAGAAAGAAGACGGAGAGACTGTCTGAAGAAGTGGCGAGGGACATGGATGACGAATGACGAATGACGAATGGGGAATGGGGAATGGGGAATGGGGAATGGGGAATTGAAACGATAAGGTTGTCTAGTACGTTCGGTGGGCAATGAGATTCGTATCTATTTTCGCCCTGATGGCATTTGCTTCTTCCGTTTTGGCGGTGGATCCAAAGGAGACGATGTGCGTGAAGCAGAAGGATGGGACGTACAGGTGCAAGGCGAGCGGAAAGATTGAAAAAGAGCCTTGCTGTGAGACGCCGACAAATCCGCCCCCCAAGCAGAGGCCAAAGCCGAAGAAGCGTGTTCTGTGATGCGGGATATTATCGGGAGCGAGACGCAATGCGATGGCGCAATTGGAGGAAGGGGCGTTCCACCAAAAAAAACAAGACTGTGGCGGCGGCGTAAACGCAAAATTCAACGCCGACGAGAGCAGTGACGGAGGTGAGCGCGATGTCGTGGGTGGCAAGGAATTGCGCGACGGCATGGATGGCAAGTTTCTGGATGAGGTAGGCGCTGTAGGCAATGCTGGCGAGGAAGGCGGCGCCGGGGATTTTGACTCGCCGGAAGGGCAGGCGCGGACTGACGGCACAGACGAGGAGCGCGGCCATGCCGAGAGCGATGAGCGGGAACTGCCAGATGCAGGTGATGACGGTGATGTCGTCGCTCTCGCCGAGATAGAGCGCGCAAACGATGAGGGTGAGGCCTGGCAGCCAGAGCCAGACGGCGGAGTTCATGAGACGTTGCCAGCACGTCGGCCGGAATTTTTCGATCGCGGCCAGGGCGACGCCAAAGAGAAGAGGATCGAGCCGGGTCCAGGTAGCGTAGTAGATCCAGGTTTGGAAACTGCGGAAGCTTACTCCGGTCTCGCTGAGGTTCTGCCGCGCGAGAAACCAGCGCAGGGCGAATCCACCCAGCACGATCGCACACGGAACGATAAGCGCCGCGGGGCGCCAGCGAAGGACGATACACAGGACAAGCGGCAGGAGGAGATAGAACTGGTCTTCGACGCCGAGCGACCAGGCGTGCGAGAAAGCGGTGCCACCGTGGAGCCCGATGTTTTGGATTGAGAGGAGAAATTTCCAGAGGGGCGAGATCTCCGGATACTCCCGCCACGATGGCAGCAGGAAATAAACAGCCAGAATGACGAGATAAGCGGGCAAAATGCGCAGGGCGCGGCGCGCGAAAAATCGGCCGAAACGGATGCGGCTTCCGCCACGGCTCGAGGGCGTGCCGTCTCCCGGAGCGAAAGGGGCGAGGAGTTGACCGCCGATCAAGTAGCCGCTGAGGACAAAGAAGAGATCGACACCGATCCAGCCGAAGCGATCGACGCGGCCCGGCAATTTAAATCCGAAAAGCGCTGCGTGGTAAAGGACAACAACAAGGATGGCAAGGGCGCGGAGAAGATCGAGCCCCGGCTGGCGCTCTCGTCCGGTGAAGCGCGGGTCGATTGCGGAGGAGAGAAGTTTAGGGTTCGCCACGGCGAATCCGTCCCGCCTCGGGCGGGCGGATCGGAGGTCGGAAATCAAAAGAGCATAGCAACTCAGCCCGAACAGTCGGTTTCTTAGAGTAGGAATTGGAAAGCCCGCTACCGACGCATCACGTGCGATCGGCAGCGGGCCAATCTCAAAGATCCGAACCGAGGTTTGTTACTTCTTGCGGGTGTAATTGATCTCCATGGTTTTCATTTCGCCCTGACCGCGGTCTTCGTAGTACTCCATGTTCATGTGGTCGTTGTCGGCGAATTTGATGACCTCGCGGACCTTCGATTTCATACCAGGCATGCCCTCGTATTCACCAGTATAGGTGAAGGCCTTGGTGGCGGCATCGTAGGTGCCATCCAGCAGCATGATCCCGGTACCCATGTTATCAATCCATGTGGAAACGAACTTCTTTTTCACGTTGTCATAACCGTCGAGCGAGATGCCATGGAAGTTCATGTCCTTCATTTTGCCATCGGCGCCGGGCATCTTGAAGCTGCCGGAGTGATCGCCCGTAACATAACGGCCATCCATGATGGCTTTTCGAATGGCCATGCCGTTGGATTCGCTCGGCTTGGCTTTCGGGTCCATCCACATTTTGACGACATAGCTCCAGTTTCCGGCGGTGGAAGCGAGGAGCTTGTGATTGTCGTTGAGCTTCGACAGCTCCATCATCTGTTTCATCATCTCGGCCTCGCTCGGCATGGCAGAAGTAGTGGTGGCCGCCGGACTCATGGTGGCAGTGGTCGTGGTCATCGCCGGACTCGAAGCTGTTGAAGGCATCTTCGGCGCGACGGAAGGAGTTTGAGCGACTGCGACGGAGGTAATCGCGCACAGGGTAGTGATTGATAAGGTTATGGGTCTCATGATGTCCGGATTCTGTTAGGAGGAAGGTTGCGGCGTCAAGCTTCGCGTGGCAGCAATGTCCAGGGCTTTCTACTTCTTCAGCAGAGCTAGTAAACGTCCCGCTCTTGAAAGAACCTGTTTCCGCATCTCCGAACTCCTGGGATGTGCAGAAGCACGTCTTTCCGGGGCTAGGGCAGGGAGTTGGTTATTTTCCAAACCAAACCGCTCGGGAAAACGCCCAGGAAAAGAACGATGGCGGCGAGAAAGGCAATGGATGCCTGCTGCAAGAAATCGAGCCGGACGACGGGGACGGCGGTCTGCGGATGATCGACGAAGATGACCTTCAGGACCATGAGGTAGTAATAGAACGAAATGAGACTGCCGAAGAGAGCCAGCGCGACGAGCCAGAGCAAGCCCTGGTTTTCGCCGGCGCGCAGCGCTGCACTAAAGAGATAAAATTTTCCGAAGAAACCGCCGAGTGGCGGAATGCCGGCGAGCGAAAGCATGAAGATGGCCATGCACCCGGCGAGCCAGGGCGAGCGAGCCCGTAATCCGGAGAAGTGAGCGAAGTCGTCCCCGCCGGTTTCGCGGCGAACGAGCGCGACCACCCCGAAAGCTCCCACCAGAGTGAAGGCATAGACGGTTGTGTAAAAGAGGGTGGCGCTGAATCCATCGCGTCCGCCGGCGACCAGACCGAGAAGGGTATAGCCCGCGTGGGCCACGGCGGAATATCCGAGGAGACGCCGGACGTTCGATTGGGCGAGGGCGACAAGGTTGCCGATCAGGATGGATAAAGCCGAGAGCACAGCCAGGAGCGGCGCCCATCCGGCGACCAGGGCATGCCAGCCCGCCGATCCCTGCGCGGGGCCGAAGCCAACCAGCACGATTTTGCCGAGCACAACGAAGGAAGCCACCTTCGACGCGGAGGCAATGAAGGCGGCAGAAGGAACGGGAGCGCCCTGGTAGGTGTCGGGTGCCCAGAGGTGAAACGGCGCGGCGGCGATCTTAAAAGCGAAGCCAATCAACGTCATTATAATACCGGCAGTCAGCAACGGCGTCATCGTCCCGACCCTGGTTGCGATTACGGCCAGGCTGGTGGCACCAGTCATTCCATAGACAAGGCTGATACCAAAAAGCGTGAAGGCGCTGGCGGTGCTGCCGAACAAAAAATATTTCAAACCGGCTTCGGCGGAGCGGATGTCGCTCTTGTCGAAGGCCGCCATGACGTAAAGGGAAAGCCCGGTAAGCTCGAGACCGATAAAGATCACAAGCAACTCTTCGCTGCCGACGAGGAGCATCAGCCCGACGGTGGCGAGCAGGAGAAGGGCGAGATATTCGCCGTGATGCCGGGAGGGCAGTTCACGCGCGAGAATCACGGTAAAAAATGCGAGCGCGAGACAGACGATCTTGAACAGGGAGGTCAACGGCGTGATGACGAGCATGCCGTTGAAAAGCGTGGCCTGGGGCGGCAGCATCAGAACAGCGGACGAAGCGAAAAGAAGGCCGGCTGCCGCAACCGCGGAGCAAATTCCGGAAGAGCGCGCTTTGACCAATCCGAGCGTGAGGACCACCAGCGCGGTCAGGACAAGAGCCGCTTCCGGAGCGGCGAGCCGAAGGAGATCGAGATAGCTCATCGCACTACAAGAATTGCCGCGTTTGATGGCCAGGGCGTCATGGTTTCAGAAAATGCATCGCTTCGACGGCGGGGAGGATCCGATCCAGGAGAATTTTTGGGTAAAGGCCGACTATGAGCGTGGCGAACATGAGCAGGCCAGCGCCCCATTTTTCCGCGGCGGAGATTGGAGTGAAGGTGGCATCGCTCCCGAAAGCGTTCGGGGCCGATCCACCCATGGGAGTTGCGGCATCACTAAAGAAGGTCTTCTTCAAAGCGCGCAAAGTGAATGCCGCCACGAGCACCATCCCGGCGCCAGTGATCGGGACCGCCAGCGGATACGATTTCCACGCGCCGAGAAGGATGGTGATTTCGGCGGCGAATCCACTGAAACCGGGGATACCCATCGAGGCCGCGGAAGCGACGACGAAGGAAAATGCGGCGAAAGGCAGGAGGCGGCTCAGGTTCATCCCCGAAAGTGTTTCCAGATCGCGCGTATGGGTGCGGCGATAGATCATGCGTCCGGCCACGGCGAAGAGGAGGGCCGCGACGACACCGTGCGAAAACATTTGGAGGACGGCGCCGCCGACGCCGAGAGCATTCGCGGAGGCGAGACCGAGGAGGACAAAGCCCATGTGACTGACACTCGAGTAACCGATAACGAACTTGAGATCCCGCTGGCGCAAAGCGACCCCGGCCGCGTAAACGATCCCGATCACGCCGAGGAGGGCGATCCATTTGCTCCAAACCTGAATGCCGAGCGGCAGGATGTTCATTGCGACCCGCAACGCGCCGTAGGCGCCGAGTTTCATGACGATGCCGGCGAGGAGCATTGAGCCCGCGGTCGGCGCCGCGACGTGGCCCGTGGGCGCCCAGGTGTGGAGCGGCCAGATGCCGGCAAGGACAGCAAAGCCAAGAAACACGATGGGAAAAACCCAGGTTTGGAATTGCGGAGTAAACTGAAACTGCGCGAGCTGCTGCAAGTCGAGCGTGCTGCTACCGGCCGTCACGTAAATGGCGAGGATGCCGATTAACGCGATGGCGCCGCCAAAGAAGGAATAGAGCGTGAGCTTCATCGCGCCGTATTCCTTGTTCGTCGAACCCCAGATCGCGATGAGGAAATATTTTGGGACGATGACCAGCTCGTAAAAGACGAAGAGCAGGAATAGATCGGCGCTGAGAAAGACGCCGTAGGATCCACCGACAACGAGGAGGAGCCAGAAGAAGAATTCGTTAGGCCGCTCGTCGACGTCCCACGAGAACAGGACGGCACTGACGGCGGTCAAGCCGGTCACCAGGCACATGGTGAGGCTGATGCCGTCGGCCGCAAGATGATACTCGAAGCCCAAGGCGCGAATCCAGGGCAGTTGGACGATTGTTTTGAAGCCGGCGCCGTCGCCCGCGCTGAAGAAAGCGTTGAGACTGATCGCGAAGCCGGTGACGGATGCGATCAGCGCCATCCAGCGGGCCAAAACGTGCGGCAGGAACAGAAGGAGCAACGCGCCGCCGAAGGTGACGTAAAGGGTCCAGGCAATCATCGACGGTTCCGGGTTGGATAACGCGGCTCTTTCTCGCGAACATGAAATCCGATCTGGCGCTGAGGTTTTTCCGGCGGAGCCATCAACTGCCGGATGGCATCAATGATTGCGGCAATCTCTTTGTCATGTTTGCCGACACGCTGGTCCAGCTCGGCAAATTTGCGGGCGAGTTCGCGATTGGACTCCAGCGTTTGACGCAGCATGACAAACGCACGCATGATCTCGATGTTCACCGCCACCGCTCGGTCGCTCTTCAACACGGTCGAGAGCATCGCCACTCCCTGTTCCGTAAAGACACGGACCTGTTTGGAAAACTTGAGCGAGGAGGAGGATGTCACGTTTTGTGATATCCTCCCGATCTCTTCGCGAGACAGGACGAAGACAAAATCGCCGGGGAATCGTTTCGGGTTACGTTTGACCGTCTGGTTAAGCGCCCTGGTTTCAACTCCGTAAAGCGCCGCCAAATCACGATCCAGAAGGACTCTTTCTCTGCGCAGAAAAAGGATCCTGTCGGCAATGCGCGGGAGCGAAAGCATCACTTTTTTCATAGTCGATGATCTCAGGCGAAAAGCCGACTCATGTGAGCAACCGTCGAGTTAACGATGCTCAAGACAAACTGCGGCGCTACGCCGACGGCCAACATCAGGAGCGTGACCGGGACAATGACAAACTTTTCGCGCCGTAACAGATCGGGGAAGGCGCTGCAACTTCCCGCCAGCGGTCCACTGAAAAGCATCTGGATGGCGCGCAGAAAAGTGACGACGGTAAAGAGCAAGCCTAACACGGCAACGGTCGTCGCAATCGCGGCGAGACTGAACGCGCCCTTGAAAATCAGGAACTCGCCGATAAATCCGTTCAAGCCGGGCAAGCCGAGCGACGAGAACATCGCGACGCTCATCCAGCCGCAGAGGAGCGGCGTGCGTTGCATCAAGCCGCCAAAATCGTGGAGGCCGCGCAAGCCCCGACGTTCCTCGAGCAGTCCGACAAAGTAGAACAACGCGGCAGCGGTGATGCCGTGATTAAAGATCTGCAGGAAAACGCCGCTCAAGGCAGCCTGGACCTCCACGGCGGGCCGCGCGGTAGCCGCGCTTACCGCGAAGAGGCCGAGCATACAATAGCCCAGGTGGTTGATCGAGAGATACGCCACCATGCGTTTCAAATCCGATTGGGCCCAGGCCGCGAGCGATGCAAAGACAATGGAACAAACCGCGAGGCCCAGCAGCCAGGGACCGAGTATCTGAATTTCGCGAGGAAAGAGCGGAAGCAACAGCCGCACAAAGCCGTAAACGCCCATCTTGGAGAGGACGCCGGTCAGGACCATCGAAACGCCGGTCGGCGCAGTTTCGTAGGCGTCGGGGAGCCAGGTGTGAAATGGGAAAAGCGGCACTTTCACGGCGAGCCCGAGAAAGATTCCAGCGAAGGCAATCCAGCCAACCCTGCCGCTGAGGAGCGGTCCGATCCGGGCGAGCTCGGCCAGCTTTGCGAAATCGAAGGTGCCCTTCGCAAAATAAATTCCGAGAAACGCCAGGAGCATCGCGACGCTGCCGAGAAACGTGTAGAGGAAAAACTTGGTCGCGGCGCGGTCGCGATTTTCCCCGCCCCAGATTTTGATGAGCAGGAAACCGGGGACCAGACTCATCTCATAAAACGAGAACCAGAGGATAAAATTCTGGGCGGTAAAGGTGCCGTAGAGCGCGGCCTGCATCACCAGCATGAGCGCACAGGCGCCGCGACTCATTCGTTGGGCGAGCAAGGCGAACGGAAAGATGAGCGAGGTGAGAATAACGAGGAGAAGGCTCAGGCCGTCCACGCCAACGAGATATTCCGCGCCCACGGAGGGGATCCAGTCGTGGCGCTCGATGAGTTGCAACCCTCCCGTCCCGCTGTCGAAACCGCGCCACAAAAGAAAGACGACGGCCCCGCTCAGAAGCGTAAATCCGAGAGCGATGCCGCGCGCGAAATTTGGCCGGCTCACGCTGATGACCAGCGCGCCGACCAAGGGCAGAAGAATGAGGGCGGTGATCAGGCCAGCCATGCGTAGAAAAGAAGAAGCGCCAGAACCGCCACGGCGATCGCGCCCAGATACAATTGAATTTGCCCGGAATGGAATCTCGCCATCACCCGGCCGAGGCCACGGGTGCCGCTGACGCTTTCGTCGACGCCCGCGTTTATCCCGCGTTCGTCGACTCCGGCGGAAAAACTCCCGAGTAATCCACCAATCCCACCGACGGCACGGACCAGTCCATCCCAGAAAAATCGATCAAGCCAACTCGAGACGAGCGCGGCGCCTCTACTGAAAGCGATGACGGTGTGGGAGTAGAGTTCGTCGATCCACATCTTGTTTTCGAGAAAGCGAAACAAGGCGGGCTGGGCTTGTTCGAGCGGATCGGTCAGGCCAGCGCGGCGATAAAGTAAAACGCCCAGGCCGATTCCGGCCGCGACGAGCGCGAGCGAAACGAAGAGTATCGGCTGGATGAGCTGGCCGAAATCGAGGTGAGCTTCTTCACCGGACAGATAGCTGTGCAACCAGGGCCAGGCCGGGGTGAGGATCGCGCTCAGGCCAATCGTGCAAATCGCGAGCACAATCAGCGGCCGGGTCATAACGGGCGGACTTTCGTGCGGAGCGTCCTGGCTCCGGCGGTTGCCATAAAAAACGAAAATCATCTGGCGCGTCATGTAGAGCGCAGTGAGGACAACACCAGCGAGCATGAGGTAATGCGGGGCCTGCGATTTAGGCCAATGCGAAGTAGCGTGCAGCACTTCCTCCTTGGTCCACGCCCCGGCGAAAAAGAGCGGCACCCCACTCAACGCCATCATTCCGATGGCGTAGGTCACAAAAGTGACCGGCATCCGTTTCCGCAGCCCGCCCATTTTTCGAATATCCTGTTCGTGATGGGAGGCGTGAATGACCGAACCCGAACCGAGGAAGAGGAGTGACTTGAAGAATCCGTGCGCCAAAAGGTGCATGATGCCCGCCGCGACCCCACCGACACCGAGCGACACCATCATCAGGCCGAGCTGGGAGACGGTGGAATAAGCGAGGATGCGTTTGATGTCAGACTGCGCGATCGCGATCAACGACGCCATCGACGCGGTGATGACCCCTACCCAAACCACGACGGTGAGCGACGGCGTTACGCCATCCACCGCTCCTAAGGAGAAGATCGGATAAACCCGCGCCACGAGGAAGACGCCGGCCGCGACCATGGTAGCGGCGTGGATCAACGCGCTTACCGGAGTGGGCCCTTCCATCGCATCCGGCAGCCAGACATGGAGCGGGAACTGACCGGACTTGCCGGCGGCGCCGGAAAAAATCAGGAGCGCGATAAAGGTCGCACTCGATCCGAGGGCGAGGAGACCGGCATTTTCGAGACAACCATTCCCGCCATCGTAAAAGAGCAGAGTGCCGGAGCTTTTGTAGAGCCAGAGAATGCCGAGGAAAAACCCGAGATCGCCAATGCGCGTCGTGATGAAAGCCTTCTTCGCCGCAGCCGCCGCGCTCGGTTTGTGAATCCAGAAACCGATCAGCAGATAGGAAGCAAGGCCGACCAGTTCCCAACAGACAAAAAGCAGGAGCAGGCTGTTCGAGATAACCACGCCGAGCATGGCGGCGGAGAAAAACGAGAGATAGGCAAAGAAGCGGGAGAAATCCTTGTCGCCCGCCATGTAGCCTTTGCTGAAAACAAAAATACAAAGCCCGACCAACGTGATCATGACCAGCATGGCGGCAGCGAGCGGGTCGAGAACACAGCCGACGCGCACGGCCTGGTCGCCAAAGCTGAACCAGGTGAAGTTTTGGACCGCGCGCGCTCCCGGCGTTTCCAAGGTCCAGGCGAAAGATGCTATCGAAATCGAGAGCGCGGCAAGCTGGCCAAGAACAGCAAGGACCACCGCGGCACCGCGATGAGACTTCGCGAAGCTCAGGATCAGGAGCGAGGCCGCGAGGGGGAGGAGCGGGATCAACCAGAAGTTTACGGCGGTCCAGGAAAACATGATCGGTATTCCAGCAATCGTGGGCGACTAATCCTTCTCTTCTTTTTCTTGCCCGAGGTCGGGAACGCGCTCGATCGCTTCCGGATCGATCGGCGAGAGCTTTAATCTTTCAGCCAGCCATTGAACGCGGTCTTTTCGCGCCTCCGGGTTAAGGGCGTGGCCCGCTTTGTAAAATGAGATTTTTTTGGGCTCGGAGAAGAGCTCGAAATAATGGCGCGCGAGGTTTTCCGGGACGCCTTCGTCGTCCCTGCCGAATTGCAGCAACACCGATGAGGGAGCGCTGTGGCCGATGAAGTGGACGGGATCGTCGAACGCGTACTGCTGAAAGAAATCGCGCAGCGGTTTCTCACCCATCCGCTCCCGAAACTGGGTTACCTCCGGACGCACGGAATTGAAGATGAACTCTTCATCCGCGAAAACACCGGACATCAGAACCAAGGAGCCGATGCGTTTCTCGACCGCGGAAAGGATCCCGCCGGTATGCGCGTTGTAGCTATGCCCAACGAATCCGAGCCGGCTGGCGTCGACCTCGGCGCGCGCGAGGAGCAGGTCTACGCCGCGCCGGAAATCAATTACCTGCTGCCGCGATGCCTCCGCGTTCTGGATCTGGCCCTTTAGTTCTCCCTTCTCCGGGAGAAACCCCGGCCGAACCATCGGGGCGTCGGTCAGGAGCGAGGCCGCGCCGGCACGGGCGAGCAGAATGGCTTCCTCGAGGAACTCTTTTCGATTCCGGAAGGGTGATCGCGGCATCATCCAATGCCCGAACAAAATTCCTGCGAACGGCCCGTGACCCGCCGGAAGCACGAGAGTCGCCGGAACCTGGCCGCCCCGCGGGCTGTCATAGGTAAGCTCGATAACCGTTGCCCCGTCGCGTTCCTCTTTTCGTTCCTCCCGAATGTTCAGGGGAGTATTGCGATCGTAATCAAACTCGCGAACCAGGTCCTCAAATCGTGGCCCCGACTTCGCAGTTTTGTCGGCGGCCTGAGCCGCCATCGCGGCCAGCAGGAATAAGAGCCACGAGGGGAAACGAAGATGCGCCTTCATCCTTTGAGCTGGTCGAGGCGCCGGGCGTTCGTGGAGCGGTAATGGCGATAAACGACAAGGACGAGCGCGAGCCCTACCGCTGCTTCCGCGGCAGCAATCGCGATGGAAAAAATGGCCACCATCACGCCGGTGGGATTCTGAGGCTCTGGTCCGAACCGCCAGAAAGCGATGAAATTCAAATTCGCCGCCGCGAGCATGAGTTCGATCCCGATGAGAATAAAAATCGCGTGCCGCCGGCTCAAGGCCGCGAGCAAACCGATGGCGAAGAGCGCGGCGGAGACGATGAGGCAAAGCTGGAGCGTCGGCGTCATGGGCAGCTTCCTTCTCTGGGGAGCGCAGGCTGCCATCCTGCAGTTCGCGGCAGCTTGCCCCGAACCAATCCAGGTCGTGACAATCTCTCAGGGGCCGCGTGAAGGTTCGCGCCTTTAAAAATGCATTCGGCAAGGCTGCCGAATGCGGCAGGCTGGCAGCCTGCGCTCCCCAGAGAAAGAATCGGACGCCTCACTGTTTCTCCTCCATGAC
>JBBRDU010000075.1:0-14931 GCA_038203615.1 Chthoniobacterales bacterium | reverse complement strand
CATCGCCGTGACGGCCGCTCATCTGGACCGGCCACAGGCCGGTGGCTACAGTTGGCGGAGGCTAGCGCCTTGTGGTTAACTCAAAGAGTCCGCCAAGGTTCTCGGCGGTCTCCAGGCCCATGATGAAGCTCTGCAACTTTTCGCATTGATCCTTGCCGATAACATCGCCTCCCAGCGCCGTGAATTTTACCGCGATTTCTTCCTCGGTCATAGGATCGCGCGGATCTCCCTTGGGAACATCGACGCGCGTGGAGTGGGACGCGCCGCTGTGGGTGGTGATGGTCACACGACTCGGCTGGAACTTGGGGAAAAGCGCTTCGAACTCCTGGTTGGCCACCACTTTCACCTTGTCCATAATCGGAATGAGCGCCTTATCCAGCACGCGCTCCTCGCGGAATTGCAGCGGCGTCACCATGCCGTCAACCAGTCCGGCCGCCATGCAATAAGGGAGTGAATGATCGGCGGTTTCCTTGGAGTCCGGCCGATACTTATGAGGATCGCCCAGAATGTCCGCGGCGCGCGCGATCACTTCCACTTTGATCTCCTTTACGTCGTCGGCCTTGATCTTGTGTTCCTTGACCGTCTTCATCATAGCGGTGAGAGGCGAGTGACTGAGCGCCTCGATGGGGAAACTCTTCATCCCACAATCAAGAATGCGATAGTGAGACTTGCTTGAGGTGGGAAGGTCCGCCACCAGCGCTTCGGCGTCGAAAGTGGCTGGTTGTCCCTGGTACTGCACATGATGGAACACGGCGAACAGACCTTCTTTCCCATCGATGATGTGCTCGGGGCCGGAAAATCCGCCGCGAGCCAACAGCGCGCTCTCGGCGCCCATGCGCCCTGCCCACGGATCAACCGTGTTCTTCATATTGGTCAACTTGCCCGCCGTCACCGCGCCCGGACAAAATGTGCGCGACGCGCTGATGCCCATGGCGGAGACCATTTGCGCCGGCGTGAGATTCAGCACTCGACCCGCCGCGATTGGCGCCGCGAACGCGCTCAAGGTGGCGTGATGCCAGCCGTATTCGCGCACGCCCGGCCGGCCCACTTCGCAAAGACGCATTTCAATTTCGTAGGCGATGATAGTGGCGAGAATCAGATCCTTACCGCTTAGACCTTCGCTTTCGCACAAGGCCAGCGGCGCGGCAATGAGATCGCTGGGATGACATGGATCTGCCTTCCAATAAATGTCGTTGTAATCCATGGCGCGAATCATGTGGCCATTCAAAAACGACGCATCGACGGGATTGGTCTTGAAACCGGAGACGAACGAGGTGGCACCGCCCTTGCCACCACCCATAGCCTGGTAGTGCTTGAGCAAAATCTTCGCGTCCTCCTGTAGACTGCCTCCCAGAGCGCAGCCAATGGAGTCGAACCAAAATAATTTCGCCGCTTGAATCGCTGCCGGGGAAAGATTCTCATACTCAAGGGAGCAAGCCCACTCGGCGATGGTGTGCGACAGAAGACGCTTTGATTCGGTTGCTTGATATGACATGACGATTTCCGTTCTCTTGGTTTAGGCGGTGGCGTACTCGGCGATGGCTTTGGCCACGTCGAGGGTGGAATCTTTGCCGCCCATGTCGTAGGTGCGCACCTTGCCTTCCGCGATGACGCGGGCCACGGCACTTTCGAGACGCATGGCTTTTTCGGTTTCCTTCAGCCAATCGAGCATCAACTTGGCGGTCAGCAGCATGGCCATCGGATTGACCTTGTATTGACCGGCGTATTTGGGCGCCGAACCGTGGGTTGGTTCGAAGACGGCGTAGGTGTCGCCCAGGTTGGCGCTGGGCGCGAAGCCCAGTCCGCCCACCAGGCCGGCGCACAAATCGCTCACGATGTCGCCGAACATATTTTCCGCCACCAGCACGGAGTAATCCTGGGGATTCTTGAACATCCACATGCAGATGGCGTCGATGTTCGCGTCGTCCGCCCGGATGTCCGGGTAACTCTTGGACACTTCGCGGAAGCAACGCATCATCAAACCGCCGGTTTCGCGCAGCACGTTTGGTTTCTCGATCAGCGTGACGCGCTTGCGGCCGGTTTTCTGGGCGAACTCGAAGGCTTGCTCGCAAATGTTGGTGCAGCCTTGCTTGCTCATGATGCGGGTGGAGAGCGCGATATTCTCAAGCCCCTTGTTTTTCCACGGCTTCATCTTCGGATTGGCGCAGAGCGCCGTGTAAACCGGCTCGGGCAGGGGGAAGAACTCGACCCCGCCGTACATCCCTTCGGTGTTTTCACGGAATACCACTTGATCGATCACAACATCCTCGCCGCTCGGGTTCGTGATCTTGGTCCCGCGATAATTCAGCGGGTTGCCGGGATAACTTTTGCACGGCCGCATGTTGGTGTGCAGGTTGAACATCTGCCGCAGCTTGACGATGGGCGAGAAGTAGACCAGCCCCTTGTCCTTCAGCTCCGGGCTCAGTTCTTCCTTGGCCTCACTTTGCGGCTTGCTCGTGATGGCGCCGAAGAGACCGCAGGTGGTTTCCTTGAGAGCCTTCACCGTGCGATCTGGAAGTGCGTTGCCTTCCTTGCACCAAAAATCCCAGCCGATGTCGCAGGGCACATACTCGGCGTCCAGTTTCATGCGATCCAACACGATGCGCGCCGCCTCCATGACATCATTGCCAACTCCGTCACCAGGCATCCACGCGATTTTATATTTAGACATATGATTCCGATTCTATCGGCGAGCGTAACTATCGCAAGTGGCACCCACTGACGATGTCGATCTTGCCGGGATTGGCCCACGAATCACACGAAATGCGCGAAAGGAAAATCGTAAAACATTGGATTTAGAACCTGTTCGTATCATTTCGCGTGTTTCGTGGGCCGTGATTCCAATCTCTGCTGCTCAGCCTACGTCTTCGCCCGAAGCCGGGCGGCCACCAGATTTTCGGCGCCGCCCGCCACGATCAATTCTTGCGCCGCCGGACTTAACGGCGGAAACGCGAATGATTTTCCATCGATGGTCAGCATGGACTTACCGTAATCAATCGTGCTCTGCGGCGCCACCGTGGTAGGCGCGCGATTGGTTAGGGTAGCGCGCAAGTGCGTCACTAACTCGGGGCACTCAAACACGACAAAGCCGTTGTTGAACGCGTTGCGCTTATAGGTTTCGGAAAAGCTGCTGGCGATGACGCAGGGAATGCCTTTGAACTTCAGCGCCGTGGCCGCCTGCTCGCGACTGGATCCGGTTCCAAAGTTCAGTCCCCCCACCACAACGTCGCCAGTGCGATAGAGAGTGTTGAAGTTCGGATCGAAATTTTCAAAGGTCACTGCCGCCATCTGCTCCGGCGTCATATCGTCGCGATAGGTGTGTTTGCCGGCGTAAATGCCGTCGGTGTTCAAATTGTCCTTATCCACAAAGAGAACGCGACCGCGCACGCTCGGTGGAAAGCCGGCGATAATCTCCACCGAAACAGGCGATGCCGGTTTGCTCGGGGCACGTCGAATCGCTGTGCCCGCGACGTGATCCGTAAATGTTTTTGGCCCGCAAATGAAACCAGCCAGCGCGCTGGCTGCCACGACGGCGGGCGAACCCAGGTAGACCTGGGCATCGGGATCACCCATGCGGCCCTTGAAATTACGATTGGTCGCGCTGATCGCGATTTCACCTTTGCCGACCAGACCGCGACCGAGGCCGATGCAGGTTCCGCAACCGGGCGGCAACGCAATAGCGCCCGCATCGACCAGAGTCTGCCAATCACCAGCCGACTCGGACCGGGCTTGCACTTCGGCGCTGGCGGCAGCCAAATAAAATTCGACACCCGCGGCCACGCGCCCACCGCGTTCGCGCACCACTTCCGCGGCGTCATGCAAATCCTCCAGGCGCGCGTTCACGCACGACAATAAATACGCCTTCTGAATCGGAACATGCTTCCGCTCCATCTCCGGCAGTGACACCATGGTCTTCACCTCATTGGGACCGGACACATGCGGAACCACGGTCGCCAGATCAAGTTCCAGTTCGATGGCATAGGACGCGTCCGCGTGGGCGCTCAAGTTGTCGCGATCGCTCCACCAGGAATCGATGTCGGCGTTGGTATAGCCCGACCGACTCCTGGGGCCGCGCCTTCCCGGGCGCCCGGGATTTGTGAACTGGCCGACGCGCGAGCGCAGATAATTCACCGTCACTTCATCAAATGGAAATACGCCCGCCAGCGCACCCCACTCGGTCGTCATGTTGGCGATGGTCATGCGCGCATCCATGGAAAGATGCGCCACGCCATCGCCCATAAATTCAACGGCGTGATTGAGCACCTCGTCCTGGTTGAAGAGTCCGCACAACGCAATGATGACATCCTTGCCGGTGACGCCCGCGGAAAGGTTTCCCTTCAGCAGCACCTTGGCCACCTTTGGGACCTGCCACCAAGTGACCCCGGTGGCCCAAATACTCGCGGCGTCGGTTCGCACCACGGGCGTGCCGAGCGCCGCCACGGCGCCGTACAAGTTGGAATGCGAATCGCTCGCCACCACCAAAGCCCCGGGAACCACATAACCCTGCTCCACCATCACCTGATGCGAGATGCCGGTACCCGGCGGGTAATAGTCGATGCCGTGCTCGCCGGCGAACGTCTGGATCCTGGCGTACTTTTCCAGATTCTTCGGCGTGACATTTTGAATGTCGTGATCAATCGCGAAGACCGGTTGAGCCGGATCCGCGATGGCCGTCGCGCCGATCTGCTTGAACTTTGGCATGACGGCGCCGGTGTTGTCATGCGTCATGACATGACGCGGTCGAATCGAAACGAAATCTCCCGCGCGCACGACTGCGCCGGCAGGAAGTCCATCAGCGTGCCGCGCGGCAATCTTCTCAACGAGTGTGAGGCCCATATCAATTTTCCTTCTCAATAAAGAAAGGGCCGTGAGGCCCCTGTCAATTGTCTTCTTAATAAGGTTGGGATCTAGAACCGGGCATGGCGAACGACGAAGTCCCGCAGCCGATCCTCAACCCGTATTCCTGACGCAGGCAGGAATGAGAAGTTCTTCACTTCCCGCCGGAAGGGCGCTTGGGTCCTTCTCGAAGAACCGGTATCGATGGATCGATGCCTTCGAGGACGACTTGCTTCAAGGTTTCTTCGCTCCCGAAGCGTTTCATCACGTCCAAACATCAAGACCCGCCAGCCTGCCATCGCGATCGTAATCAGCCGCGATGCCTTCGGCAAGATGCTTTGACGTCACGGAGGTCTCACGAAAGATGATGCTCAATGCGTCGACTTCGGGATCGTAGCTGATTCTCATAGTTTGGGCGTTTCAGAAATAATAGGTTTAAACGGTCACCACAACAATCCTATTTGGTTCCTCAACGAATATTGGGCGCACTTGCTTGGTAGCGTAGACCTTGCCATTCCATTCTCGGTCGAACGGGAAATCCTTGCGACATTCCAACCGTCCTAGCTCGGCAGGCTGCCACGGACCTGCTCTGATCGTCTCTTCTACTTCGTCCAGGCTAAAACCGCGGCGTTCAAGGTAACCGAACGCGTGAACCGAAAGTCGAATTGGCTTCACTGGTTCAACCAACGCGTCACTTCTTGGCGGCGCGCTTACCCAGCAGCTTGGCAATGTCAAAGTCCACGAAGTCAGCGTGATGGAAAATGATCGACTCGATCGAGCGCTCCATCTTGTCGCCCTCATGGCTGTGTGTGGCGATCATATGCATGACTTCACCGGGAATGCCGTGCTTGTAGGCCAGCGCGACGCCCGTGAATGGATGCCGCACCTGCTGCCCGAATGTACCCTGAATCACTTTGCCTGACGCGTCCTTATCAAACTCCAGCGGCTTGCCCACATCGGCCAAAAGCGAGCCGGCGATGAGATAGTCGCGCTGAATGGGAATGTCGCAGCGGAACGAACTTTCCAGCACATCCGCGATGGCGATGCATTGCAGCGCGCAGGAATTGAGATGCTCGACGAAGGTCATGTCGATGTCGCCGGCCAGGAGCGTGAACTGGACGGCCCGCAGTTCATCGAAGGTCCAGCCCTTGCCGCCACAGCCGGTGGTGATGGCTTCGTTCCACACCGCCGCCACTCGTTCGCGCAGCGACTGGTCGTTGATCTTCATCAAGCTGGGAAAGAGTTGCGCGATTTCTTTGACACCGTAGTTGGTTCGTTGGGTTGTTTTCATGATGAGTATCGATCCTAGGTTCCGGATTAACCACGAATGAACACAAATAAACACGAATTCATAAGACAATTCGCTCCCACTCCAACTTGGCGTGTTTAAAATTCAGGATGACGACGACACGCAGGCTTGTGATCCGAAGATAGTTCAACATTAGACCGCGTTCATGGTTAGTAATTCGGTCGATCACTTTCGTATCCACGATCACAGACTCAAATACGATCAGATCGGGAGGAGACCGACCTTGCATCCCTTGTAGACGACATCGAACGATGGTTGCTGCCGGAAAGCAATGTTGCGAAGACCAAATTCAACTACGAGCGCGTTTGCATAGGGCTTTTCGACGATTCCGTGCTCAAGCGCGTTAAGAACTTCGATAGCACAGGCGACAATTTGAAATACTTCTTCTTTGGCCAATAGCTTTCCCTGATTCGTGTCCATTCGTGTTCATTCGTGGTTGTTCCGAATGGATCGAGGCGAGGGTCCATCGTAGCCGTGGTTGACCGGATCAATTCGGCGCATCGGTTTCTCGCGAGTTTGCTCTTCGATGACATGGGCCACGAGTCCCGGGGTGCGCGCGATCATGAAAATGCCGTTGAAGGCCGCGGGGTTCATGCCTAAATCGGCGAGGATGGCTCCGATGGCACCGTCCACATTGATAGGCAGCGGTTTTTTGGCATCGGCGAAGGATTTTTCAACGGCCCGCGCTGCTTTCATGTGCGTCCCGTCCACGCCGGCCTCGCGCGCCAGCTCGAAGAGCCGGGCCGTGCGCGGATCCTTGGTGTGATAGCGATGACCAAATCCCGGCATGCGATCGCCCGCCTCCTTCATGGCCGCGAGCGCGCGCGTGGCGGCTTCATCCATCGAAATGGATTCACTCGTGGCGCGATCGGCGATCGCTTTCAGTCGCCGGGCGCAATCTTCAATGGCGCCGCCGTGATGGCGGTTGATCGACATGATGCCGGCGGCGACCGACGCGCTGAGCGAGGCGCCGGTGGATGCGACAGTGCGCGCGGCCAACGCGCTGGGCGGCGTGGCGCCATGATCGATCGACGCCACCAAGACCGCATCCATCAAGCGCCCGATAGGAGCTGACGGCAGTTCACCTGTCAAAATTAAATGGACCGCGGCGCCAAAGGAGGCGCGCCCCATGAGATCGGCGATGTCGTATCCGCGCACCGCGACCCGATTGGGCTCAATGCGCGTCACAGCGGTATTCCACACGGCGTTCTTATCAGTTTCACTCATTAGACTCTGTCCTTTCATTCGCTTGAGAATCTCAACCACTGCACTCGGCAGTTCACCAAACGCATCCACTACGGTGGCGCCGGCCTCCCGCAACGCCTTCACTTTGCCGGCGTGCGTGCCGCGACCACCTTCAATAATTGCTCCGGCGTGACTGAAGCGCGTGCCTTCACGCGCCGCTTTGCCGCCGATGTATGCGATCACCGGCTTGGTCACTTTGCGATCGCGAATCAGCTGCGCTAATTCCTCTTCCTGTGACGAACCGATTTCGCCAAAGATCACGATGGCTTCCGTAAGCGGATCGGCTTCGAACATGAGCGCGGCATCGGGAATACGAATCCCAAGAACGGCGTCGCCACCAATGTGGGCGATGGTTGAAATGCGCACGCCCGCTTGTCCCAGATAGTAGCCCGTGCTGGAAGCCATGCCGCCGGAGCGACTGATCACTCCCACACCGGTCGGAAGGCCGGGCTTGAACCACTGCCGGGCACTTTCCGCGCGACCGCCGATCATACCGATCACGGCCTTGCCCGGACTCAATACGCCCAGAGTGTTCGGGCCGAGAAAAGTTGCGCCCTGCGCTTTGGCGGCCGCCGCGATCTCCATCGCGTCCCACACGGGCACACGATCCGGTACGAGGACGGTGAGTTTGATGCCCGCGTCAATCGCCGCGATGGCGGCTTCCTTCACTCCGGCCGCGGGCACAAAAAGCACGGAGATATCGATGTGGCCCAACGCTTGCACGGCTTCCTTCGGCGTGTTGAACACGGGCACGCCCAGCACGGTCTGCCCACCTTTGCCCGGCGTCACGCCCGCGACCACCTTGGTTCCGTACTCGCGCATCAGGCGCGTGCGCGCCCGACCTTCGCGGCCGGTAATGCCTTGCACGAGAACGCGCTTGGTCTCGTCGATCAAAATTGCCATTTAGCGCGCGCCTCCAACCAAGTCGTCCAGTCCGGGAACATCGAGTTCCAAGTAAAAGCCTTCGACTCCGGCGAGTCGACATTCGACATCGCAGGCGAGTAACTCCGAATCTTTGGTGGCGAACTCCTCGCTTGGCAGCGAAAGCGACGGCGCACCGGTGCGATCCACGATCAATCCGCCGGAATGCGTTTCCACTGCGGGACGAATCTGCTGCCATTTCGCGGTGTCGATCCAGACGCGGCCACCTTTCACGGGAAGCAGGGTGGCCGATGGATCCTTGACGAACTTCGGCACACGCGGAGCGCGCGGTTTCCATTTAGTGCCGTCCGCGCCTGCGACAAGTTCCGCGAAACGCGTGGCGATCACAGCCGGCGCGTCGGTTTTGCGATAACCCTCGACGGGCGCGCGAAGGAGCTTGGACATGCGCCGCAAAATATCCACGGCGCGATCTTCGGTGTTACCACCCAGACGAATCACCGTGGGAATATCCAGATCGAGCTCCCAAAATGTCTTGGCCAGTCCGTAGGCGGACCAATATTGTTCCTGGCTCGCGACCCCGGAGCCCGAACCGAAATATCCCACTATGTCGGGCTGGGCCAAAATAATTCGGCTGGCCCGATACACCTTGGACGCGGAAGGGTTGCCGCTGGTGTCGGTGAAATTGGCAATGGTGAATCCCGCGTTCACGATGGCGTCCATCGACATCATGGATCCGCCGCCGCCCGCGCCGTGAAAACCGACCAGACCTTTGGAATCCTGGGCGGCGACGGTCGCCAACTGCGCAAAATAAAATGTGCCGCGGTGATCAGCCTGTTCGACGGCGTAAGCCACGCGCTCCAGCTCGGTGGGCGGATGATCGAACTCGCGCGCAATCTCAATCTTCAATTCGGGATGTCGCGCCACCGCGTAATCATCAATCGTTAGGCGACAATCGGCCGCGACGAACTGACCATCCTTGGTCAGGACCAGCGGATTGATTTCAAGCGACCGGGCTTCCACGCTGCGCGCGGAGGCAAATAATTTTTGAATCGACTCGGCCAGTTGCGCCGCGTGCGCCGGGGAAAGGCCGCACGAACCGGCGGCTTCGCCCACCGCCGAATCCAGTGGTCCGCGATTCACGTCGCAGGCGATGCGTCGGGTCGAGGCGGCGCGCTCTTCGATTCCACTGCCGCCCCCGGCCGCGAAAATAATCACCGGGGCGCGGGCGGCGTCATCAATGGCGAACGAAAGAAAAAACTCCCGCTCGATGTCGATCTTTTCTTCAACCAAGACGGCTTCGACGGGGAACTGTCCAACCTTCATCGCCAGCATGCGCGCCGCGTGCGCGCGCACCTCATCCGGCTTTTTGGCGAAGGCCACCCCGCCAAGGCCGGCCCGTCCAGTGGTCCAGGCTTGAATCTTAATGACGACTTCACCGCCTTTCTTGCCGGCAAACTCCTGGGCCGCCGCGACGGCTTCGTCAGCGGTGAAGGCGGCGCGGCCATGGGGAATTTTGAATCCGTTGGCAGCGAGAATGGCTTTGCCCTGATATTCGTGAAGTCGTGCCATGGCTGGTTTCTATTTCCATGATCTTAACGAACTTTCAAATCCGGGGAGCGGTCGCCGGAGCGGCCTGATCTCGGCCCTCTGGCCAAGACGAACTTTATTTCTTCGTATCTTCAAATTGTAAGAAACCCTGAGGCACCGCCGCTTTGTTTGCTCGCGAACGCGGCACAGCTAATCGTATTTCGGATTCGTCGCCTTAAAGCCACGCTGTGGCGAACTCAGTTACTCCCTGGCTAACTTAAGCAAGCTGGCTGCGGCCTTGCGGGCCACGCTGGCAGGCTTGACGCTGCCGGTGGCGTGCGCAGCGACAATGGCACCGTCGATCAGCAGTCTCAGAGCGTCAGCCAGCGCCGCCGGATCTTTCGCTCCAGCTTCCGCGGCCAGACCGAGCAGCATCTTCCTCACCGATTGTTTGTGCCTCCACGCTGCTTGATGGACGGGATGGGTTGACTCCGGGAATTCGCTGAGAGCCCGGATAAAGGCGCAGCCTTTGAAATCGGCGCTGCCGAACAAAACCTTGAGCCAATCGAAGACGGCGAGCAAGCGACGCTCGGGCGAACGGCCGGCAGCTTCGACCGCACTAGCGAGCCCGGCCAGCACCTCATCGCTGCGTTTCCTGATCACCACGACAATCAGATCCTCCTTGGAGGAAAAATGATTATAGAGCGTCATTTTCGCCACGTTGGCCTCGGCCAAAAGCGTATCGATGCCGACCGTACGGTAACCGTCGCGGTAAAACAGTCGCCAGGCGGTAGCGAGAAGCTGCTTCCGTTTCGGAGAGGCGGAGGCGGAGGAAAGACCTGAAGCCATAAAAGCACCTTGGGACAGAGGCAGGTCGCTGGCAAATAAAAAATAGACAGACTTGTCTATGTTTTGCTTGACATGATACAGACAGATCTGTCTACTTATTTCCCCAACGTCGTGTGGACGAAGAAAAGCGCAGTAACCACGAAAGAAATACGAAAATGAAAATCATCAACAAGACGGCTAACGTCGAAGGCCTTTCGGTGTTCTACCGTGAAGCTGGCAAGCCCGACTCTCCGAAACTGATCCTGCTCGGAGGCTTCCCCGCCTCCTCGCATCAGTTCCGTAACCTGATTCCGGCTTTGGCTGACAAGTTTCACGTGATCGCACCCGACTATCCCGGGTTTGGCAATACTGACCTGCCCGACCCGGCGACCTTTCCCTATACCTTTGATCGGCTCTCAGAGATCATAGAGGGATTGCTCGTCCAGCTCGGCTGCAATCGCTTCGGCCTCTACATGCAGGATTACGGTGGTCCGGTCGGTTTCCGGATCCTCAGTCGCCACCCGCAGTGGGCAGAGTGGCTCATTCTGCAAAACACGAATGCTTATGAAGAGGGATTCACGGCCGCTTGGGACGCAATTCGCCATTCGTTGTGGAAGCAGCGCGGACCGGAGACGGAAGAGCCGCTCATGCCGTTTCTTGCGCTCGATGGCATCAAGATGGTCTATCTCCACGGCCACAAGCGTCCGGAACTGATCAGCCCGGACAACTGGAACATGGACTTCCGCTTCATGGAGCGCCCGCAGGCGCGTCGCGTGCAGTTGGACCTGTTCTATGACTACCGGACAAACGTGGAGCTCTATCCGCAGTGGCAGAAGTTCCTCCAGAAACACCAGCCGAAGACGCTGATCTTCTGGGGCCAGGACGATATTTTCTTCACGCGCGAAGGTGGTGAAGCTTATCTCCGCGATCTGCCGAACGCAGAGATGCACCGGCTCGATTCGGGGCATTTTGCGGTGGAAGATTGCCTGGACGAAATCTCGGGCGACATCCATCGCTTCTATGACGAGAAGGTGAGCCCTGCTTTGCATGCTGCCAAGAAGGCGGCTTGATTAAGGATACGGGGTCGGGCGTCGTGTTATGCGACGCCCGACTGCCTTTTTTTCCCTCAAGCAACTGCCCCACCCGCATCAATCAAAAAATCATGGCAAAACGCTTCCTGCAAACAGTGCTCAGCCCGTCGGTGCTTGCGGCCCAGGATCATTACTTCGGACGCCATATCACCGTAGATTCTGCGCCGGAGCGCGACCCGCTCACGGATGCAGAACGCAGCTTCATTCAAGCGCGTGACTCGTTCTACGTGGCCACCATTACTGAGAGCGGCTGGCCTTACGTGCAGCATCGCGGCGGCCAGCCGGGATTCCTGCGCGTCGTCAGTCCGATGCAACTCGGGTTCGCCGACTACAAGGGCAACCGCCAGGTGTTATCTACTGGCAATCTCGCCGCCAACGACCGCGTCGCGTTGTTCCTGATGGATTACCCTCAGCGCACACGTCTCAAGATTCTTGGCCACGCCCGCATCGAGGACGCGCGGCTACATCCTGAACTCGTCGCGCAACTCGCCGAACCCGAAGCGCGCGGGATCGTAGAACGACTTTTCTTCATCGACGTCCTCTCCTTCGATTGGAACTGCCCGAAATACATCACCCCGCGCTACACCGCCGCCGAAGTGGAAGAAGCCGTCGCGCCGTTGAAACAGCGCATCGCTGAACTCGAAGCGCAGCTTAAAAACTGTAGCGTCGCTCTCTGAGCGAGTATCTGTTTAGAGTCATCCCGTCAGCGCCTGGAGGGCGCGCCGGATTAAAGCCCGGGAGTGGAGCGCGGCGGAACTCCGGGGGTGGACAGAAATGGCCCAGCCCCTGGAAGGGGCGACGGAAACCGTGCTCCGGCGAGCCGCCTCGCGGATTCCGTCACCCGTTTCAGGGGTCAGGAAGTCCCATATTGAATGATCCGGGAGTTGCGCTGCGCTGCGCTCCCCGCTCCATTCCGTCGCGCCTTCGGCGCTTTGAAGGAGACGCCGCCGGCGTCGGAAAACCAGCGTTGACGCTAAACACGCACCTGAGCGACGACATCAGCGATGACAAGAGACCGTCGAATTCCTTAATAATTTGAGATGCGCTTCCGACTCAAAAATCTAGGCTGCGCGCGACGGTTTGCAGCGCCAAATTCATTTCCCCTATGCCAGACCGGAGGTAATTCAATTGATGCGGTCGACGCGAAGCGAAGTGCTTGATTTCAGCGAGGAGCCGTTGTCTTCGCGTCGCGTGGCCGCTAAGCTGTGCGCGTTTCCGGGATCGTACGACATGACCTCGCTGGATTATTACGGCATCGAAGACCTCCTCACGGACGACGAGCGCGCGGCGCGCGATCGGGCGCGGCGTTTTGTGCAGGAGGAAGTCATGCCCGAGATCGTGCCCTGCCATCGCGCCGGCAAGTTTCCGGAAGAGCTCACGGCGCGCATGGGCGCGTTACGCTTCTTTGCTCCCTACCTGAAAGAGCACGGTTGTGGGGGGCAGAGCTCCACGGCCTACGGTCTCATCATGCAGGAGCTGGAACGGGCCGACTCGGGCTTGCGCTCGCTGGCGTCGGTGCAGGGCCCGCTGGTTATACACGCGATTCATTCCTTTGGCACGCCCGAGCAACAGGCGCGCTGGCTGCCCGGACTGGTTTCGGGCGAACGGGTAGGTTGTTTCGCGCTAACGGAACACGGGCACGGCTCCGACCCTGGCAGCATGGAAACTCGCGCCATACGCGATGGCGATCATTATGTCTTGAACGGGAGTAAGTGCTGGATCGGCAACGCCTCCATCGCGGACGTCAAAGTGGTTTGGGCGAAGGATGACGACGGGCGGGTGGGCGGGTTCGTTGTCGAGAAAGATGCGCCCGGATTTCGCGCGCAGGATTTCGAGGGGAAGTTCAGTCTGCGCATGTCGCGCACGTCGGAATGCTGGTTCGAAAACTGCCGTATCCCGGCAGAGAATCGCCTGCCCAAGGCGTCGGGGCTGCGCGCGCCGCTGTCGTGTCTTTCGCAGGCGCGCGTGGGGATTGCCTGGGGTGTGATTGGTGCGGCCATCGATTGTTACGAAACGGCGCTGGCCCACGCCAAAGCGCGCGAGCAGTTTGGCCGCCCAATTGCCGGCTTCCAACTGGTGCAGGAGAAACTCGTTTGGATGGTGCAGGAGATTACGAAGGCGCAATTGCTGGCCTTGCGCCTCACCCGCATGATGGAGGCGGGCACTGCGCGCCCCGCCCAGATCTCGCTGGCCAAGCGCAATAACGTCTGGATGGCGCTGGAATGCGCGCGCAAAGCGCGCGACCTGCTCGGCGCCGTGGGCATCACCGATCGCCATTCCGTCATCCGGCACCTCATGAATCTGGAGGCCGTCTCCACCTACGAAGGCACGCACGATATCCATACCCTGGTCGTCGGCCACGATGTCACGGGGATCGATGCCTTTGGCGGCTGAATGGGGAGCGCCCTGGACAGTTCGATTATCTCCCAAACCGATCCGCGCAAGCAAAAGGCGCAGTAATTTGACCGGCGCGGAATATCGAAAGACCATGGCTTCCATCGGCAGCTCAGTTGCAGATCGCTAACCAGTCAACTCGGCTGGACGATGCGGATCCGTTCGGCGGGCCTGGTGTTTCGCTCGGTCTTGCCCGGCCAGCCCGACCATGCCCGCGCAAGAAACGGTTTATGTTTAGCAAAAAAAGGAGGGACCGCCACTGGGCGCGCCCTAGCCTGCTATTATGAAAATTATAATTAACTCCAAAAAAATCCGATTGGCGTTGGCAGCAGCCTTCGTCGTGCCGGCCATCGCATTGGCGGCCGTCGGCGCGGGCTACTCGTTCTTTGGTGATGCAATGCTCGTAACGCCGGGCTACGCCTCCCCCTCGTCCGCCCAGATAAGGTCTGATTCAACTGTCCCGCCGAATTACGGGGGAGTTGATTTCAACGTTCCGGCAGGTTTGACCGTTGCTGGTCTAAGTACACTCAGCACGGACTACGAGTTCATTGCCGGCAGTTGCGGTGGCGGTGCCCCGCGTTTTCAAGTCAACGTGACCACTCCAACTGGGTCCGCGAATATCTTCGTTTACATCGGACCCCCGCCGAGCTACACGGGATGCCCGCTAAATGTGTGGATGAATTCGGGTAATCTGGTAACGCCGGCGAGCCTGGTCGATGCTTCGCAACTCGGAGGCACATTATATGAGCCGTTTTCTGCCGTCGTAGCGGCCTATGGCAACTATCCAATCACTGGCATTCAGATTGTTGTCGATGCCTA
>JBBRDU010000074.1:0-15039 GCA_038203615.1 Chthoniobacterales bacterium | reverse complement strand
GGATCGTTATCGGGCTCTTCTGCATGACGGGCATCCTGGCCGTGTCCGGAAAACTGCAGGGCTCATCGCTCTGGCCTGCCGCCGCGCAAGCGCACCCCGGCACCGCGATTGTCGCGCTCCTTCTCCTCGCTTCCATCTCCGGCGCCATTCCTCTGCTCATCTACTTTGAAGGGCTCCGCCTGACGCGCGCCTCGACTGCGGGCTACTTTGAAATGATGCAGACTCTCGCTGCCGTCTGCATTACCTGGGGCTTCTTCCACGCCGCCCTCCGGTCCCACCAAATCATCGCCGCGATTATTTTGATCGCCGCTGTCGCCCTGGTGCAACGAGCCCAGGCCGCGGTGGACCCGGCCTAGAACAAAGAGAGGTCGGAAATCAGGCCTCGGAAGCCGGATCGCCAGTTCGATGGCCAGGCGCCCGCGCTCTTTGGGGTTTGGGTCAACTCCATCCCTTTTCCAATAGGTACCCTTCGCTGGCCCGAGTTTCCTCTTGTTGGGAGTTTGGCCGGACGGGGCCCTGTAACGTTACGCAATTACACCACGGCCGAGAGTGGCGACGAACAGAATGATCACTGCGATGGCTGCAATTACCCAGCCACGGCTCGGAGAAAGCGAAGTGTCGGGTTGCAACTGTTCGCCCCGACGGTATCGCGCCCTGGCGATAAGTAAGAGACCGACTCCGGCGCCGAATCCTTCCTGCACACTCTCGCGCAAAGCAGGTAGCACGGGGCCGGCATAGAAGAGAGCGGCTCCACAGGCAAGCACGCCAGCGGCGAGGCAGGGCAGAAGAATGGGTGTGCCGCGAGGCAGGTGTAGGACGAAAAGTCGGATCGCGATGTAATACAAAGCCACCCCGAGCAGCGCCATGAGACATCGCCATAACCAGGGCGGGCTAAGGGCCAGATCGTGCAGAACGAAGGCCCAATCGCCATAATCGGTGACGGCAGAGAGGATGATGTAACCGCAGGCCCAAAAGGCGTTGTAGGCCGCGGCGAAAACGAGAAAGAGTCGCCAGCCTGAGGAAAGACGGAATCGCAACAAGGCGAAGCAAATCATGGCGAATAAAAGGTTCATCAGGTTGCCGGCGACGGTGGTCATCATCGTGTCCTGAGAACAATGGAAGTAAACGGAGGTGAGCAAAGTAATCCGGCAGCCGCGGGCGAGGCACACGCCTCCGTGTCCAAGAACCTCGTGAGCGACGCACGCGCTGATGAAGCCGAGGCATGCGATCGCCATGATCGGGAGATAAGCGCGAGGCGAAGCGAGAGCGATTTTAGGAAGATCGTCGGCTTTCCGCTTTGACCAGTCTTTCACGCGGCTGGTTGTTATTATTTTCGTTTCCAGACGAGCATCATTCCGTCGCGCACGGTCAGGCAGACATTCTCAACCCGGGGATCGGATTGAACCATGCGGTCGAACGCTACAATCGCGTGATCGTCGGCGTCCTGGGGATCAAGCACCTGGCCGCTCCAGAGGACGTTGTCGGCTACGATGAGGCCACCGGGTTTAAGGAGCGGCAGGGAAGCTTCGTAGTAGCTGGAGTAGTTCGCTTTGTCCGCGTCGATGAACACGAGATCGACCGGGTCAGATAGCGTCTTGATCGTTTCCAGGGCAGGTCCGATTCGAATAGTGATCTTACGACCGTGCGGGCTCTCGGCAAAGTAACGCCGTGCGATCCCTTCCGCTTTTGGATCTACCTCACACGTGATAAGCCGGCCGTCGTCCGGCAAACCCTCGGCCATCATGAGCGCGCTGTAACCGGTGAACATACCGATCTCGAGGATGGTGCGGGCTCCGGTGAGCCGGACAAGCATCTTAAGAAAGCGACCTTCGATCGCATCGACCTGCATCTGAGGACGGTCCATGACTCGATAGGTCTCCTCTCGCAAGCGGACGTGGAGATCGCTCTCCGGCTCAGTATGATCGCGGGCGAACTGCTCCACGGCAGCGTCGATGAACTTCTTCATACGTTATAGTCAACCGAGCTTCCTTACTTGCTACTTATTCTTTAATCGAGCGCTCCACGCGTCCGCGAAAATGCAGTGCGTCCGCCGCGGGGACGCCACGTGGTAAAACTTTTCACGGATACGCCCTGTAATTCAATATCCGTTGCCGCTATCCTCCCGAGGCATTTTTCCGGGACCGGTCTACGTCAGGCTGCGAAATCGAAACGTCGGGCGGGTTGGCCGTCCGAAAAAGCCCGGTCTTGATGGGAAGGACCGCCGCGGTCCGATTTGATTCCGAGAATTCCGGGCGGCGGCGACTTCGCGGCGGGAGAGGAGTAGCGTAAGTGCACTTCGCGTCGGGCAAGAGGCCGCTACAGAGGTGCGCCGACCAGGCTGGAGATTTCGTCGCCGGCCGATTTTTCCACGGGGCTTTCGCCGCGGCGAAAAATCCGGGCGCCGCGGGCGCCGCCCAGAACGACGGTTCCTTTGCCGGCGCGGACCCACGCCCCTTCACGCATTCCGAGCACGGGCGTTTCGTTCTCCTCCAGAAATTGGATGATCCGTTCTTCCTGGGTTTCGCCCATATGAGTCGAAGCCGGATCCGGATCGAGGAAATGGGGGCTGATCTGAAATGGCACCAGCCCGAGGGCATCGAAGGAACGGGGCTGCACGATCGGCATGTCATTCGTGGTTCTGATGGTTGGGCCGGCGACGTTGGAGCCAGCGCTGCTGCCGATGTAAGACGCGCCTTCCCGAATGCGGCGGCAGATCGGCTCGATCAGCTCGAGATCCTGAAGGGTCTTGAGCAGGCGGAACGTATTGCCACCGCCGATGAAGATGGCGTCCGTCTCCCCGATGGCCTGCTCCGGATTGCTGGTGGCATGCGCCGAATTCATCTCGTAGCCCATCGCTTCAAAACGTGCCCTGGCTTTGGCCGCATAACCGTCGCGGTCCTGCAAGGCGTAGGGAAAGAAAAGGACGGTTCGCGCGGGTCCGAGGAGATTCCTGATCTCGGCCTCAACGTGGTCGAGGTAACCGCGATGGTGAACGGTGGAGTTGCTGACCAGAAGAACCTGCCCGGATTGGATCATATTGTTATATTTTTAACGAATAAGTGTACGTCTTTTGACGGAGGGCCGAGGGTAAAAATTGACTCAACTTTAATCTCCGGATTCGCCAAGCGAAATCAGCTGGTGAACAGTGGCGGCTCATGAGGAAAGTCGGCCTGGCCGGATTAATTTTGTTCACAGCGGTTATCGGTCGGGCCGAGTCCCTCCTGCCCACAGCGGAGGGCACGACCTGGCAGTACCAATCGAGCGAAGAACTGGGTGGCCCCGCCGCCGCGCCTGCGCCAGTAACTTCCTCGGTGATCGTGAAGATTGGACGAGAGACGTTCGACCGCAAAGAATTCCTCAAGTTTGAAACGCGAACGGACGATGCCCTCTCGAAGATCGAGCTCATGACGCTGGATGAACACGGATTAGTCTGTCATGTCCGCGGCGGCAAGGACGGACGAATGGCGAAGCTCGATCCGCCGCAAACGATTGTCCCCGGCACGATCAAGGTTGGCGACTCCTGGGACTCCGACGGGGAAGTGGCGGGGATGGAGGTCCACCAGCATTTCACCGTGACGGCAGAGGAGCTCGTCAGGGTGCCGGCCGGTCCGCTCCGCGCCTTCCACATCCATTGTGACGACGCGTCGGTCATGTCGGTCGCGCTGGATCGCTGGTTCTTGCCCGGCGTCGGGCTCGTCAAAGAGACGACGGTTGTCCGGGGACCGACAGGGGGCTTGCTTCAGCGCACCATTCTCGAATTGCAAAAACTGCCGGAGATTATCGCAATGCCTCGAGCGGAGCCGTCTCCATCCGCGGTCCCGCCGAAGGCCACACCGACGCCTCCCATCCGCGGTCCCGAGGTTCAGACGGAGCCCGCTGACCCCGGCAAAAAGCTGGTCGTCGAAGTCTCGACCGACCCAGGCGGGGGCTCGAAGAGCGAATTCAAATCCGATGTGCAAAACATTTATGTTCGCTGGCACGGCCACGGCCTGCCCGAAGGCGCCAAAGTTCGCGTGGTCTGGATTGCCGAAGATGTCGGCGATTTGGTGGAGCCCAATTTCATCGTCGATGAAACCGAAAGCGTCGCTCCCGCCCCGGACTCGAGTGCTCGCTTCACCCTGGCACGCCCGCCAGATGGATGGGCCGAAGGCAAGTATCGGGTCGAATTCTACGTGAACGACGAGTTGGTAGAGACCGTAAGAGTAACGATTGTGAAGTAGCCTCCACGATCTCCCGTCGTGAAATCAGGATTTTGGCTGGTTTGAGCTCCGGCTCGCAGCGGACGCACCGGCCCGAGCCTGATCTTTTTGTTTGCAGCGCTTATCGGCGAACATCTAAGGCTTTGACGTGCGGGTCGCGATTGTTTCCCTGATTCTCTTTCTCTCCGGGTGTAGCGCGCTTCTTTTCCAAACTCTCTGGCTCCGGCTGAGCGGGCTGGCTTTCGGAAATTCGGTTTGGTCCACCGCCCTGATTCTTTCAAGCTTTATGGCGGGCCTTGCTTTGGGAAGCGCAATCGCCGCCACGAACAGGTTCCCGCGGGCCCGCCCGCTGCGGGTCTACGCAGGCTTGGAAATGATTGTGGCGGCCTTTGGTTGTACTTTGGTGTTTGGGCTTCCGCTGCTCGGGGAATGGATGCGGCCTGCTTTCCAGGCTTTTTGGGATCACCAGCAATTCCTCAATCTCCTCCGTTTCATTGTTTCGTTCCTGATTCTGCTGATTCCCACGACAGCGATGGGATTAACCCTCCCCGTTTTGTTGGAAGACCCGCTTCTAAAACGGCACGAATTTGGCCGGAACATCGGCCTTCTTTATGGAGCTAATACCCTCGGGGCCATGGCTGGTGCACTCCTCGGCGAAATATATCTGATCCAGCGTTGCGGACTTTTGGGAACCGGATGGACGGCTGCTGGCGTGGGCTGCGGAGCAGCTGCCATGGCATGGATGTTCGCCGGAGCGGAAGCGGTCCCAGTGGGGAAAGCTCCCCCGCGATTTCGATTCAGACTGTCGTTAGGCAGAAAGCCGCCATGGAGGCTGCTCTTCGTGAGTACGGGGGCTGGCGCTGTCCTCCTCGGCCTGGAGGTAATCTGGGTGCGCTTCCTGCGTCTATACGTCGCTTCCACCTCCACCGCCTTCTCGATCATGCTCGCCGTAGTCCTCGCCGGGATTGGCCTCGGCAGTATCGGCGGGAGCCTGATTCCGCGCCGCCTTCTGCCGCGACGGCAGCTATTGCCCCTGCTTTTAGTCCTCGCTGCCAGCGCCACCCTGCTCTCTTACTTGTTTTTTCCCGTGCCGGAACGTCCACCAAACGTTCCGACATTCGACCGTGCTTTCGCGCTGCAGGTCGGGCTCCTGTCGTTAGCCTTAATGTTTCCAATAGCTTTTCTGTCAGGGGCTCTCCTTCCAGCGCTGACGAGCTGTGTTCAATCCGACATGAACGACAGGATGAACAGCACAGGTCTCACCATCCTTTTCAATACTATCGGCGCGGCTTGCGGCCCTCTGCTGGCAGGATTCCTCCTTCTCCCCTGGCTTGGAATCCAGTCGAGTTTGATCTGTTGTGGAGTCGTCTACGCCGGACTCGCGTTCCTAACCACTCAAAAACAAAGTTGGTCCCTGCGCCGACCGACTGGAGTCGCATTGGTTTCGCTCAGTGTGGCTTTTATTCTTATCCTTCTAATCTTCCCTTACCATCGCGCCGAGAGCCATTTCGCGAATGCCCGCCGCCTCTACGAAGTTGACGGTTCAGTCCCCGATAAGAGGCTGGAAGGCACCGCAGATACCTATCAACTTCTGCGGCGCGATCTGTTCGGTCAGCCCTACTACTACCGGCTGGCTACCAACTCCTACTCAATGTCGGGAACTGTGCCGCGGACTCAGCGGTATATGCGAATGTTCGCCTACCTGCCTCTCGCACTGCGTCCCGAAAGCGAGAGTGCCCTGTTGATTTGCTATGGGGTCGGCGTGACCGCGGATGCCTTTACCCGCGATGCTCGTCTCAAGCATCTCGATATTGTCGATATTTCGAAGGAAGTTTTTGTCCTCGCTGACTCCTACATCGGGGCTGGTTATTCAAATCCGCTCCGCGATCCGCGGGTCACGACCTTTGTGCAGGATGGCCGCTTTTTTCTCCAGGCCTGTCCTGGGCGCTACGACATTATCACCGGAGAACCGCCGCCATTAAAAACCGCCGGAGCAGTCAATCTCTACACCGAGCAATTCTTTTCGCTGATGAAGGGTAGGTTAAAAGACGGGGGAATCGTCAGCTTCTGGCTGCCCATTTATCAGGTTAACGTCGACGAGAGCAAAGCGATCCTTCGCGCCTTCCATAACGTCTTTCCCAACGCCTCTCTCTGGGCGACTTCCGATTTGGAATGGATCATGATCGGAATGAAACCGCCGGTCCGAGCGCCTGACCAGGAGCTTGTCCGCCAACTCTGGGTCAATCCTCCTTCGCGCGACGATTTACTCCGGATCGGTCTCGAGGTCCCCGAACAAATTCCCGCTCTCTTTGTCATGGATGGGGAGGAAATCGAACGGCTGACTCGGGGCGTAGAACCATTGGATGATTTTTATCCCAAGCGGTTAACCGATGCGCAACCCGATTTAAAACAGGTTTACCAGCTAAGTAACAGTTACTTCGAGACTTCAGGCGCCTCAGGGCGCTTTTTTGCCTCTTCTTTCGTCCAGGGAATGTGGCCTAACGAACAGAAGGAGTCACTCGAGCAGTTTATGTTCTTCCGCGAAGTACGATATCACGCCGGGCGTAACTGGCTGGCCGAGCTCGATCTTTACCTGCGTAATTCCCGGCTGCGGGCCCCGGTCTTGGAGGTGCAGAATAGTGATGAGTTGCGCGTTTCGCTCGCTCGGAAATTAGCTGCTAACTCGCCTTCATTGCCGACCGAGGCCGTCCACGATCTCGTGGCCGACGCGCTTGGCCGTCGGGATTTCGGCACTGCCATTCGGTTGCTTGACGGGGAAAAGGATCGCGGCTTCTCGAACCGCGAAGACTTCTTCCTCCTCATTTATCTCTACTGTCACAATGGGAGTGTCGAGAAGGCGGAAGCCCTGGCCACCGCCAGCGCAGGATCAATCCAGAGAGATTGGTTCGTTGATTGGCTCTGGGGAGAATTGCAGGCCGAATTCGGATTTAGGCCTCCACCTTAAAGGAGAAGGATCGCTTCCTGTGCCAGGGAGTGTCCCTGTCGCAGACCCATCTGTTCGCAATCGTGGGTTATTGAAAATTCCTAGGCGTTCTTTTTGTCGGCACCGCCAAAACGCTCGATCCACAGCGACAGTTGCTCGTCTTCTACCTTCGCGAATAAAACATCGGGGACGGTGATCGCCGCGCCGGGCTCGAGCACGTCGACCACATTCGTCGGCCAGGCTGGAGGACTTTCGCTTCCCGCAAGCGCCTTTCGAATTTTTGCTGAGGCATCGGGGATGAAAGGTTGAGCGAGGGCCGCAAAGAACATGGCGAGGTTAAGGGAGTAACGGATCGGAACTCCGGCCGAAACGGCGTCCGTCTTTATTTTCATCCAGGGCTGGGCCTTTTGCAGGTACTCATTCCCGATCACCCACATCGATCGCAGTTCGATGGCCGATTTACGGAACTCCATGGCCTCCATCAGGCGGGTCAGTCCTGAGAGGCGTCCCTCGAGCGCGCTCGTCGTTTCCGTCTCGAGCTCGCCGTAGCTCCCTCCCTCAGGAACAACTCCACCCAGTCGCGCGTTGCAGAATTTCGCGATCCGATTGATAAAGTTGCCGAAAACGTCGGCGAGCTCGTGGTTGATCGTCGCCTGGAAATGTTCCCAGGTGAAATTCGAATCGTCCGATTCCGGAGCGTTGGCCAGGAGATACCAACGCCAGTAGTCAGCCGGCAATAACTCGAGGGCCTGGTCCATGAAGAGGCCGCGATTGCCAGAGGTGGAGAACTTGCCGCCGTAGTAATTCATCCAGTTAAGACCCTTGATGTAATCGACTACTTTCCACGGCTCCTGGGATCCAAACAAAGTGACGGGGAAGCCGACGGTGTGGAAAGGCACATTGTCCTTTCCCATGAATTGCACGTAACGGACATCGGCGCCGCCGGCATCCTGGCGCCACCAGCGTTTCCAATCGTCGTTGCCGGCCTCGGCCCATTCCATCGTCGCTCCCACATATTCGATGGGCGCATCGAACCAGACATAAAATACCTTGCCTTCGAACCCCGGTCGAACGTTACCCTGATAAGCCACCGGGATGCCCCAGCTGAGGTCGCGAGTGATACTGCGGTCCTTTAACCCTTCATCGAGCCACTTCCGCGCGATGGAAGTAACCAATACCGGCCAATCTTTTTTGGAATCGATCCATTCTCGCAACCGGCCTACCATTTGAGATTGCCTGAGAAAGAGATGCTTTGAATCGCGGAGCTCGAGGCTTGTCGAACCTGAAACAGCCGACCGGGGTTTGATGAGATCTGCCGGATCAAGGACGCGGGTGCAATTCTCGCATTGGTCACCGCGGGCGCGCTCATAGCCGCAATGCGGGCAGGTGCCGACGACATAACGGTCCGGGAGGAAGCGCTTGTCATCGATTGAATAGACTTGTCTCGTCGTTCGCTCTTCGAGGAGACCGTTCTGATCGAGCTGGTGATAGAAGTGCTGCGTGATCTCGTGGTTCTGCGTTGAGTGGGAGCGACCAAAATGGTCGAAGGAAAGAGCGAACCGGTCCCCAAGATCTCTCTGGAGAACGTGCATCTTCGCGCAATACTCGTCGATCGGAAGACCGGCTTCGTGCGCCGCCAACTCGGCCGGAGTGCCATGCTCGTCCGTGGCGCAGATAAACAGGACTTCATTACCGCGCGCGCGCTGAAAACGCGCGAAAGCGTCCGCCGGTAACATGGATCCGACCAGGTTGCCAAGATGCTTTACCCCATTGATGTAAGGCAGCGCCGAAGTAACCAGGTAGCGGCTCATCTTAAGGGGTATGGATCCGTTGTCGGCGTCTCCGACTTTGGCTGCTGCAGCGCCTTAACGGTGAATAGTCGGACGCTTCGGAAGAGCACCTCTGCCTGGTAGGAAGACATTAATCCCACCCGATCTGGCGGCCTTTGTTCTGGGCCTCCAGCCATGATTGCAGGGGCTTGAAGTATTCGACCATGGCGCGGGTCGAGAGGTCTTCGCCCGTGGCATCCTTGAGGACCTTTCGCCAATCCTGAGTGCCGCCTTTTTCCATGATATTTTTGAGGAACGCTCCCACTTCCTTGTTATCGGCGTAGTTACAAGTCTGGGGCGGCTGATGCAGGATGTTGCGCGCGATGTAATCGTGGAGCTGGAATTTCAGCACGGTCGCGAAGGCATAGCTATGGTAGTAACACGGATTATCGTTGATGTGGGTCTTGGTCGCGGCGTCGCACCATTCCTCACTCCGCGGTGCGGGCGGTTCAACTCCCTGCAGGTCACGGACGTATTGCCACCAGCGAGCGTTCCATTGCTCTGGCGGAAGGTTTTTCGCATACACATCTGCCTCCCAATGGGTCATGGTTCCTGAGGCCCAGAACATGAAGGGCAGCGAGCGAGCAAGCGCGTCGTCCATAAGAAAAGCCGTTGGATCCGCTTTAAAATCGGCGGGCAGAACGCCGCGCGATTGAAGATAAGGCACCTGGCTGGAGGCGAGAGCGATCAATTCGCCCATCCCTTCATGGTAGCCGGGATTCGCGCCCGTGCGGAGGAGCGGAGGAACTTCCGGGCGCGTGTAAGCCATGAAGTAATAGGCGTGGCCGAGCTCATGGTGGGCGGTATAGAACCAGCGCGAGTTGGCTTCGATACTTTGAAGCGAGCGGATGTCGTTCTCGAGATCCACATGCCAGCAGGAGGCATGAGTGTTTTTCTTGCGGGGATCGCCGGGCTTTACCGGGTAGAGATCCGACTTAGTCCAGAAACTGGCGGGCAACTGCGCGAACCCGAGACCCGTATAAAACTGTTCGGCCGTCTTAATGATCCATTCGGGCGTCTTGTCTTTGAAACGATCATCGATGTTCGCCGCGTCCACCAGCCCGCCCCATTCCTGGCTCCAACGGTTGTTGATCCAATGGGCGGGAATCCTTTTCGGGACCGGTTGATGGTATTTTTCTGCCAGCTTGTATTTCGTCCAGGTATGCAACTGGAGATAAAGTGGACGCAGTTGGGCGAGGAAGTCGTCGTGGAGCTTGACCAGCTCCTCGGTCGTCATTCCGTAAGCCGCTACCTGGAGGGCAAAGTAATCATGGTGTCCAAGCTCACTGGCGCATTGGTTGCGGAGATCGCGCAGCTTCACCAGGCCGGGCTTCAAAGCGGGACCGGACTCTTTTGAGGCTTCCCAGACTTTGCGGCGCTCATCGAGGTTGGTGCTGCTCTCGAGCTTGTTATCGATGTCGTTCGCGGTAATCGGCTTTCCGTCGAGCTTGAATTCAAAGCTGTTTAGAATCGACGCCTGCCTGGTTTCCGCTTCCACGCGGGCCGCGACGAGCGCCGGGTTGGTCATCGGACCTTCCGCCGCGTTCAAGAGCAGTTGGTCGAGCTGACGCACGGCCAGCTCGCTTAATTCGGCGCGGTGGGTGAGCAGCTCGCGCGCTTCATTGATGAGCGCCGGGTTGCCATTAAACGCCGCCGCCGCCTTGGCCGCGGTCTCGGCGGCCGCGTCATGGATCGGCGTCACATCGGTCACGGCGAGCCATTGGGCCTCATTATTTACCCGATAGAGTCCCTGGTATCCCGCGTTTGCGAGCGCAAGGAAACGGTCGGCCCGCTCCTGAAGCGGCGACGGGGGTGCTGCCATCACGGTCAACACGACGCCTGCGGCCAGGAACGGGATCGTCTTTCTTAACGACAGCAAAGGGTGATGCATGGCGCAAAGTAATTTGCGCGCACCACAATGGGAAGCGTTCGTTTTCGATCGCGCCGCGCGATTACTTCAGCAGCGAGAGGGCGCGCACCATGGATACGATTGGCCAGGCCGAGACGCCGACGATGATCAGGAAGCAAAGTGCTTCGCTCACATAGTCGCGTTTCATCTCCGCCCGGAGAAAATCGTTACTGAGGTGGCGGAACGATCTCCCGGCGGAGGGGACTGAGAGATTCAGGTGAGTGCTTGCGGCCCGGAGATCGTCGCTCGCCGGATGGTATGGACAATCGGTTATGGGATGCTTGAGGGACAAGCCCCGCGGCATTTCTTCGCCACGATGGGACCGGACTGTTTGTGAGAATTGAGAGTGAGGTTTCATAGGGTTTTGGGGCAGGGTTCGAGCCTTGCGAAAAAGGGGAATGCTGCAGCATGCGTGCCAGGCAGCGGGTTATAACTGAGGAAGCTCCTCGAAGAGCTTCTGTTTCGGCGATTGCCGAGAGTGTCTTAACTAAACGATAGGCTTTTGATTACGGAAGAACGTCAGACGCCTTTGGTCGAAGCTGGTCTGAACATACTTAACGTCGTTAAGCATTCCATTATCGGGCTCAATGTCAAAACACTTTATGAGGGCGGGACACGTAACCTCCTCTTGGATTGTGTATTACACATCAAAAAATAATCTTGTTTACGGGGACCCCACCGTCCGACCCGTGTCACCCAGCCATAAATCCCATCGGTGACGGGCTGGTCCACCTGCGCGGGTAGGCCCGGCTTGGATGGTCGCGCTGGTGGAATCGTCACTCACCATCCACCATCCCTCGGTCACTCGATGAGCCGCTGCATCAACTCTAAACACCTCGTGATCTGGTCGGGCGAATTGACGCCCCATCATTTAACCAAAGATGACGAGCCGAATCGAGTCCGGTAATTGTTGAGCCACGCTGGTCACGATGCTGCCGCCAAGCAATTTCGCGAGCGTGTTCCTCTGAGAGGCTCCAATGATCAGGTCATCAACGCCCATGGTTGCCGACAGATCGAGGATTGTTGCCGCGGCATCTTCACTGGACGCGTAGACCGGCAGCACGCAAATCCCACGCTCTTCGCCGATTTTCATCATGAGCGACATGATTGCGCTCGCCTGCGGGTCATCCTGCCATCTCGCCCGGCCCAGCATGCCGCCGCCCCCGTAAAAAACAGAGATCTCCTTTACATAGAGAACGCAAAGGGTGGCTTTGCGCAGTTGGGCTTCGTCGAGGGCAAAACTTAGCACCGAGGTGATCCCGCGGGCTGCGACCATGATTTTCTGACCTTCCTCCAATCGGGGCTGCATCGTCGCAACCAAATCGGGCGATACCATGGCCGCGACCTGGCGCGTCACTGTCATGGTCGTCAGGCCCTGACGTTTCTGGGTGTAAGCGCGGACCGCCAGGCCCACTCCGAGCACGCACATCACGAAGAAGAGCGCGTCCGGTTTGGTATGGGCCAGCGTGAGCTCGACGAACAGGAGGATGGCAAAGGTGACCCCGAAAAGGGCGCGATCGTACCAGGTAAAGCCGATGGCGCGGTTCAGGGTGCACGAGCCCAGATTCACGGTAATAGCGCCCACCACCCCGATGGCATACAGACCCGCCAACGATTCGAAACTCGTTGCTGTAAGCAGGACGACACAGGGCAACCCAACTGCGATCGCGAGGGGAAACAGCGGCACCCCATGCTTGTTCAGCCGCTTGAATTGTCGCGGCATCTCTCCGTCCCGCGCCGTCATGTAAAGCAGGCCGACCATCGCAACAATCGCGGTATTAGCTGCACTGAGAAGGAGCAAAAGAAAAACGATGCCGACGACCCAGCCGAAAACTATTCCGAAGCCAGGACCAAAAGTGGCGGCTCCAAATTGCTCTCCCATGAACCGCAGCATGTCCTCGTTTCGATTCGCCATGACTGCGGTGATTTGATCGTGGTGCATGGGCCCCATGCTCTTCTGCAATACCGCCGGGAGCGAAAGCATCGCCCAGCCGAGCAGAGCCGTGCCCACGACCACTTCTATCGCTACCGGCGTGATCGCCTTCAGCGACTGACTGCGGACGCTCGGTTTGTCGGGCGTCGCCCCTCGATCGAGCTTCATGACTCCGGTAAGATTAGCGATGGCCTCCACGCCCGAGAGCGCGAGGATCACGCCGACGAACTGCACCCAAAGCTTTCCTAAACTCTCGTGCCGGGGTTCCAGGAACTGGGTTGTCAGGTGAGGCGCCGAGATGCCGATAAGAACAATGACGATGACTACGGTGGGCAGCGCTAACGCGACCGCGAGGGTGCCGGAATGCTTGGGCCCGAACCAATTGATGAAGGCCAGAAAAAGCAGCACTCCGATGGTGGTGAAAGCAATGTGGTCCTTGAGGAATTTGAGCCACATCACGTGCTCCGCCCCCGAAATTACGTAGGTGATGGCCGACCAGCCGCTGAGTGCCGCGGTCACCGTTAAATCCGCCACAAGAAGCAACGCGCCTACGACCGCGAGCAATCGTCCCTGCGATTTCGCGGCCGAGTAAACCCCTCCGCCGTCCGGATAATACCGGCAGATCACCGCATAGTTGATCCCAACCAGACCCGTCAGCGCGCAGACCGCGAGGATGATCGGGAGCGACGAGAACCCCGCCGCTACGAACGCGAGGCCGATGACATAGGCCTTGCTCGTCCCCCAATCGCCGTAAAGCAGGGCGGCCGCTCGTTTCCAATCGACGTTCCGCGGGCGGTGCGTGGCTGCTGTCTCTGTAAGGATTAAGTCAGCCATTGCGGAGGCGACTCTCCATCGGGGTCTCTGGCAGGGGCAAGTTCTTTCTTGGACGAGCCGCAATAAGACGTGCGCCGATTCAACCAAAAGTTGAGAAGGAGAGCGAGCGCAGTGGTGAGCGTGGTGTTGTCTTTCGAGCCGTTGACCGGCCGCGTGTCGCGGAAGGAGCGTCCGCAGAGGATCTTGGGATCGCAAACGTTACGGTAAGAGGGGCTTGCGCATCGCGTTAGGACCCTCTCGGATCCGGGCCATGATCTTGTCACTCTGCGACCTGATCAAACTGGACGACCAGCCGAAACGAGATTTCTTGACCTGCGAGATCTGCAGGAAGAAGGTTTCGGCAGTTCTTTGTTCTGCTTAATGGACCCGCGAGTGCGGGTTCAGCGGGGGACCCAATTTCCAATCCTTAATCCGAATGGATCGGGGCGAACGATGCTGCGGCATCGAGAGCATTTAATGGCTCTAGCCCGACAGCTAACCTCGTCAGCGTCATTAAAGTGCAAGGCTCAGGTCCTATCCCCGCTCTTGCTGTAGTGGGGCCACGTCGCCGCATGGCGCCGCCTCGATTCGGAGTCGAAGCAATTGATCGCAACCAACACCAAGCGACCGCGCAACGTCAACGTCCCGCGCGCGGCCGCGATTTTGTACGGGGACTGGGGCACCAGCAAAGCGTACGTCATCGGCCTCGCATTCGCCGTCGGGGGCTACGCGTCGTTCTGGCTCATCGCGGCGATGTGCGTTCTCACCGCGCTCGTCGGCATCAACTATATCATTATCTGCCGGCTCTATCCGGATGGCGGCGGAGTTTACGCCAGCGTCCGTCATCGCTCGGAAGTCATTTCGATCGTGGGCGCGTTCCTGCTCATCGCCGATTATCTCGTGACGGCTGCGATCAGCGCGCTCTCAGCCTTCCAATATCTCGGCGTCCCGCATCCGGAAAAATTCGCGGCAATGGCGATTCTGGTAATCGGCCTGCTGAATTTGCTCGGCCCGAAACATACCGGCGGTCTTGCGTTTTTGATTTCGGTGCCGACAGCGATTGTCGTCGTCACGCTCGGGCTGTTCAGTCTTCCACACCTGGGCGCAGCCATTGGAAATCTTCAACCGCTCCACGGTGGCTTCTGGCAAAATTGGGGCGGTTTCGTTGGAATCGTGCTCGCGCTTTCCGGGGTCGAGGCGATCGCGAATGCCACGGGTGTCATGCGCCTCGACCCCGGCAGCACCGAGCTGCATCCCTCCGTCCGCAAGACCTCTACACCGGCGCTGCTCTGGGTGATGGCGGAGGTTTGCATTTTCACCGCGCTGCTCGGACTCGCCATGCACGCGCTGGGCGGTTTGCAGATTGCGAGCGGTGACGTAAACGCGCCGGGTGCCGAAGGCGTGCGCGACTA
>JBBRDU010000073.1:0-15067 GCA_038203615.1 Chthoniobacterales bacterium | reverse complement strand
CAGAATCACAGCCAAGACGGACAAAGTGATCACGATCAAACCAGCCACGATCCATTTGGCGTATTTTTTCATCGGTTAACGTAGGCGACGCTGGTAAAGCCAGCTGAACACTTTTTTCGCGCCCGGGGTGAGTCGCGTCTTGTTGTATTTGTCCCCTATCTTGCGGGCCAGTTCAGACAACGTCGGATAAGCGTGGATGGTGGCGGCAATTTTTCCCAGGCCGATGCCATATTTCATGGCCAGGACAAATTCGTGCAAAAGTTCGCCTGCATTTTCGCAAACGAGCGTTGCGCCAAGAATCCGGTCCGTTCCTTTCGCGACCACCACCTTGGCGAAACCGACGTCTTCGTTTTCCAGGACGGCTCGATCGACGTCTTCCAGTTTCTGCACGATCACGTCGCAGGCGATATTTTCCTTCTGCGCTCTCGCTTCCGTCAGCCCGACAGTCGCAATTTCCGGATCGACGTAGGTGCACCATGGCACCACTGAGTAATCGATCTTCTGTCGGAGCATTTGCAGGGGCATGAGAATATTGCGCACCACCACGCGGGCTTGCGCGTCCGCCATGTGGGTAAAGAGATAGGGGCCAGCCACGTCACCGGCGGCATAGATATGCGGCTGGGATGTCTGGAGATACTCGTTCACCTCCACACCGCGATCGTTCGCTTTGACCCCGGCTCGGTCCAACCCCAAGGTTCGCACGGTCGGACTGCGCCCGCTGCAGACCAGCAGTATACTGGACTGTACCTTCGCCTCGCCGGCGCTGCCCCGGCTCACCGTCATCTCGACATTTCCCTGATCGTTCGTCCGAACCGACCTCGCTTCCGCGTTTGTCATTACCTGAATTCCCTCGTTCGTCAGGCGCCGGGTGATGAACTCACTCACATCCGGATCCTCCCGGGGCAGGAGCCGCCCCCCTCGCTGCACAATGGTCACTCGCACCCCGAGCCGGCTAAACGTCTGCCCGAGTTCGCAACCAATCGGCCCGCCTCCCAGCACAATCATGCTTTCCGGCTTCGTCTTCAGCTCATCGAAGATCGTTTCGTTCGTGAAATACGGAACTGATGAGATTCCTTCGATCGTCGGAATGAACGTGCGCGAGCCCGTGGCGATCACAAAATTCCTGGCTCGCAAAACAGTGTCGCCCACAGCGACCGCACGGTCTGAAACAAATCTCGCTTCGCCTCGAAACACGTCGACCCCGAGGGATTCGAACCTTTCCTGTGAATCGTTCGGAGCGATCCTGGCCCGCCGGGCTCGCATTCGCTCGAACACTTCTGTGAACTCAAAGGATGGCTCGACCCGGCGCAGGCCCCATTCTTCGGCGCGACGCATCTTGTCCAGCAACCGAGCAGACGAAATGAGCGCCTTGCTCGGGACACACCCGAAATTCAGGCAGTCGCCCCCCATCTTGTTTCGCTCCACCAGTGCAACGCGGCCGCCCAGTCCGGCGGTGCCGGCTGCCGTGACCAGTCCGGCGGTGCCGCCTCCGATCACGACGACGTTATAAATCCCTGCGCCCCTGGCTTGAGCTGGCATCACTCAAAGAGTTGTGCAGCGGCCCCGGACTACAGGAAATCAAAAACCGACTGCTTCCAGTTGCGGCCGTGCGGACCTTGATCGTTCAAACCCCAGTTATATGGCTTGTAGGTGATTTTGCAGTCTGGCTTTTGCAGGAATGATTGCGCAGGGCTGGGCGCATACTTCGCCAGAATGGCTTTCACGCCTCCCGACTTTTCGAAGTCGCCCTTGAACCATTTAAAAATGCTGGAGACGGATGCTTCGTTCTTCTCCGGGGAAAAGCCATTCAGATCGGGGCGGCTCAGCCAGGCGCGATAGGCGCGTCCGACCTGATCGTCGAGTTGGCCGGCGCTATAGGCGAATTGTTGCAAGGGCGGACAACTGCGCGCCGCACAGACCAGTACGGCATGGGTACGGTAGCCGAACTCCGGGCGAAGCGCACTGTTTTCGATGTCGTCCAAAGCCACTGTATCGCCCCCCACCTTGTGGCGCTTGGCTTTGAAGGAATTCTTTAAAGCCCAGACGCTTTCGGTCGGATAATTCTGCAAGATCCATTGCACGACCAGGGAGTTATAGGCGTTGATCAATGAGGCGTAGCGTTCATTCCCAGCGGCAGGGCCCCCCTTCTTACTGAATTGCGCCACATAATCGTCGAGCGCCTTCATGTCTTCGGCGCTTGCCTTCCAGCGGCCATAGGCTACCAGCCCCTGCCCATTCACGTATTTCTTGAGCAAGCGATCGTAAGAACCGTGGTCGACTCCCGCAGGGACTTCGACGCCACCGAAAAGCCCCCGAGCACCGAGCAGGATGGAGCCGAGTACAACGAGTAGATTGAGAGATTTCATAAGCAACACTTTAAGGCTGCACTGTAGTTGGAAACGGGCTAAAGTCGAATTCAATGCACGTTTCCATCATCATTCCCGTCCTCAATGAGTCGCGATTGATTGCCGGATTTCTGCGTCACCTGCGATCCGTCGCGCCCGCCGCAGAAATCATCGTGGCCGATGGCGGTAGCAACGACGAAACAGTGGATCTGTCCAACGGTCTGGCCGATCGCGTCATCATCACGTCTCTCGGACGAGGACGACAAATGAACGCCGGTGCTGCCGTAGCCGGCGGAGAAGTTTTTTGGTTTGTGCATGCCGACTCGCACATTCCGGCCGAGGCGCTGGACGCCATCGAGAGGGCCCTGCAGGACCAACGCACCGTCGGCGGATGTTTCCGGCTCAGGCTCATACCCGAGCGCTGGGCGTATCGTCTGCGCGATCTCATCGGAGATGCTTGTGTCTCCCTGTTTCACATCGGCCTGGGTGATCGTGGTCTCTTTTGCCGGCGTGAGTCCTTTCACGTTTTGCGGGGCTATAGCGAAAAGCAGCTCTTCGAAGACGCCGATCTTTACCGCGCCCTTGCCGCCACCGGGCGGATGCGCCGGCTCGATTCAGCAATCGAGACAAGCGCGCGCCGCTACGAGGCACAGGGTCCGGTGCGCACCTGCCTTTTTTACGGGCTCGTCATGTTGCTCTATTGGGGCGGTACGCGCCGGCCGATTCTTGAACGCATGGTCGACAGGTTTGGCTATCGTGCAAATCAGGCGACCCAGATGCATGCATCCACTCATCCCTCCCGGTCGGATGCCACCGAGCGGATTCTATCCCATTCTACGCCTTTACAATTCAACCCGAACCTCTAGAAAATGGCGCTATGAAGAATCTAAACCCCGAAGGCGCGGTCAGAGAGCGCTATGCCGCGGGTGCTCAGGCGGCCGAGGCCAAGCTTTGTTGCCCGGTCGAATACGACCAGGCCCTTCTGAAAGTCATTCCTCAGGAAGTCATCGAACGCGATTACGGCTGCGGCGATCCCAGTAAATTTCTGCGCCCCGGCGAAACCGTCCTCGACCTCGGCAGCGGCACGGGCAAGATTTGCTTCATCGCCGCCCAAGTGGTGGGCGCAAATGGGAAAGTCATCGGCGTCGACATGACCGACGAGATGCTGGAAGTGGCGCGGCGCAACGCGCCTCTCGTGGCTGAGCGCATTGGATTTGGGAACGTGGAGTTCCGCAAAGGCCGGATCCAGGATCTGGCTCTCGATCTTGAAAAGCTCGACGTCGAACTGAAAGCCAGACCGATCACCGACGCCGCCTCTTTTTTGCGCGCCGATGAGCTGGCCCAGGAGCTGCGCGTGAAACATCCACTCGTGCCGGACGACTCCATCGATGTGGTGGTCTCCAATTGTGTTCTTAACCTGGTCGAAGCAAAATCGAAGCGGCAACTATTCGAGGAGATTTTCCGGGTTCTGCGCAGGGGCGGCCGCGCTGTCATCTCGGATATCGTTTCCGATGAAGATGTCCCGTTACGTCTGCAAGACGACCCGGAACTGTGGAGCGGCTGCATCTCCGGGGCGCTGACCGAGGAAGGGTTTCTGAAGGCCTTTAGCGATGCCGGCTTTTACGGAATTCAAATTCTGAAGCGCGATGAAAAACCATGGCAGACGGTCGAGGGAATCGAGTTTCGCTCCGTCACGGTGGAGGCCTTCAAAGGAAAACAAGGCCCCTGCTTCGAGCGAAACCAGGCGGTCGTCTATCGCGGCCCGTTCAAAGAAGTGCTGGATGATGACAATCACCGCATGGAACGCGGAGTGCGCTATGCCGTGTGCGACAAGACCTACAACCTTTACCGCAAGCCGCCCTATCGAGATTTCTTCGAGTTGATCGAGCCGCTCAGTGAGATCCCGTTAGGCGAAGCGAAACCGTTCGATTGCTCGCGCACGGCCCGTCGCCATGCCAAGGAAACGAAAGGCCAGGATTACAACCTCACGACCGAAGCGAACAATTGCTGTGATGGTGGGGATGGCAGCTGCTGTTAGCCGTGAAGGCTGCGCGCCCCGAGAGACCGCATTAGTAGTGGTCCTCGCGAGAAGGGCGCTCCCGTGCCACGTCTCCAATTGGAAAAGGTCGTGCGAGCCAAATATGCCTTGTAAGGCATATTGACCGACGATACAGTCGTCCATCCAATGAAATCCCGGATTCTCATCGCATTGGTCATTTTATTGCTCGCGTTGCAAACGCGCGCTGACGTCTTGAAAATAAATGGGTCGACCACCGTTAATCTTCCGGCGGCCGAGGCTGCAGAAATTCTTCGCGCGGAGAAAGGCATGCAAATCCAGATTGATACGCAAGGCGGAAGCTCTGGTGGCATTTCGCAGCTTGGTGACGGACTCGTGCAACTTGGGATGTCATCGAAGCCGATTTCTTTAGACGACCGCACAAAATATCCTAAGGCGCAGTTTAAAGAAGTTCATATCGGCGAAGACGCCGTCGCAATGATCGTGTCGGCTGACGTCTGGCAGTCCGGGGTGAAGTCACTGACCAAACAGCAGATCAGGGATATTTATGAGAGTAAGATAACGAACTGGAAAGACGTCGGCGGAAGCGATAAGCGCATCGCATTTTTTAATAAGGAACCCGGTCGCGGCACTTGGGAAGTGTTTGCCAAATGGGTTTACGACGATCCGAAGAAATCTCCGCAGGTCAGTTTCCCGGAAGTCGGCGGCAACGAAGAGACGCGCAATAAAGTGGCCTCCACTCGCGGAGCGATGTCCCAACTGTCGTCCTCCTGGGCGGACGGCAAGACAGTTTTCGCGCTTGGCTTGAAGGGCGATGGAGGCGAGGTCGTAGAAGCGAAACCGGAAAATATCGCCAATCACAAATATCCGATGAGCCGCCCGTTATTTCTGCTAACGAACGGCGAACCGTCTGGTGAGGCCAAGACATTCATCGACTTCATCCTGTCCCAGCGCGGCCAGGATCTGGTGAAGAAGCACGGTTACCTCGCGCTCGCGGATCTGACGGTTGCAAAGTAAGGGCACGCCAAGGGAAACAGCGACGTAAATGTCGGCTGGCTTTCACATGAGGTCGCGTCAGGCATGGAGCTGCACGTTTTTTTTCAGCATCGGGCTGACCGCGGCAGCCGTGGCCTTCCTGGTCGGCCTTTTCGTCCTCTTTCTCTTCCAAAGCCTTCCAGTCTGGCGTCATGAAGGATTTAGTTACCTCACGGGGATTCTCTGGTATTACCGAGATGGACGATTTGGGTGCCTCCCCATGCTCTACGGCAGTGCGGTCGTTTCTCTGATCGCGCTTTTGCTAGCTACTCCAGTCGGAATGGGTGCCGGCATTTTCATCTCAGAATACTTGCCAGGAAGGTTACGTTTGCCCGTAAAGGTCGCGGTTGAGCTCCTCGCAGGAGTGCCCTCGGTTGTCTACGGATTACTCGGGATCTTATTTCTCCGCAATTGGATATACTCGGCGCTTGTCCCTTTCGATCCCATCAGCGGTGACACCCTGCTAACCGCCGGATTATTGCTCGCGGTGATGGTTTTGCCAACCGTGGTGACACTGACTGACGACGCGCTCCGTGGTGTCTCCAGTGCCCAGCGGATGGCAGCACGAGGTCTCGGCCTAACGAAAACTGAGGTGATGCTGTCGATTAGTTTACCGCAAGCTTCGTCTGGGATATTCGCGGCGGTGCTTTTAGGACTGGGTCGGGCGCTCGGCGAAACGATTGCCGTTTTCCTGGTGGTCGGCCGGCAGGACAACCAATGGCCACGTCATCTATTCTCGCTGCAGCCCTGGATCCAAGCCGGTCAAACACTCACCAGCAAGCTCGGTGGGTCCGAAGCAAACATCGCTTACGGCGACCCGTTACACTGGGCAGCAATCGTCGCACTCGGCCTGGTTCTCCTTGTTGTCGTTGCCAGTATTACCCTGCTTGCCGCTCGGCTCGAGCGCGGCCGTCGTTCGCATGCGTAAGTTTATCGATTTAGCAGTACCGCTGGTGTGTGGATTCTGCGCCGCAGCCACGTGCAGCGTCCTCCTCCTGATCGCGGCGGCGATTTTATTTCGCGGCGTCCCGGCCATCACCTGGAATTTCCTCACCGAACAGATCCGGCTGGTTGGGGCGGCTGGCGGGATTTTCTACAATCTCGTCGGCACGCTCATCCTTATCACCACCGCTCTTTGTCTCGCTGGTCCAATGGCAATGGCCCTTTCCCTCTTTCATTCCATCTATCTCAAAGCACATCCACTACGAGGTTACGTCACACTTTTTCTTTACACGTTGAACGGCGTGCCTTCGATCCTATTCGGCATCTTCGGGATGATCGTTCTCGTAAACTTCCTCGGGTTCGGCAAATCATGGCTCAATGGGGGCATTCTTCTCGGCGCCATGATTCTGCCGACATTGGCAATCGCATTGATCGAGAGAATCGAAAGCATCCCCGTGAAATATATTGAAGCCGCGGCGGGACTGGGGTTGAGCCGATCGCAAACCATCTGGTCTGTTATTATTCCCCAAAGCTTGAGTGGACTCCTTACGGGGTCGCTGCTGGGCCTCGCCCGAGCTGCCGGGGAGACAGCTCCCATAATGTTTACGGCTACGATTTTTGCCGGAGCGACGATCCCGCACGGAGTTAGGCAGAGTCCGGTTTTGTCACTTCCCTATCACATTTTCATCCTCGCGCAGGATTCGTTCGATCCGTCAACCGGCACAAAGCTCTGGGGAGCCGCTCTCGTCTTGCTGGCTCTCGCCTTCGGGCTCAGTTTGATCGCGCTGCCGGCTCGTCTACGCATTCATGAAGAAGCCAACCACTGAACCCGGTTCCATCTGTCAGCCGGGTTCACGTAACCTGAGTCAGCCAGCGCTGGAAGTCCGCCATCTTTCTGTCACGACAGCCCACGGGAAGATTTTAAGCGATGTCAATTGCGCGGTCGAAGCCAACACCGTCTTCGGCATCATCGGTCCGTCCGGCGCCGGCAAAAGCACGCTATTGCGAGCCATGAACCGGCTCATCGACCTTACGCCGGCGTTGCGCGTGGAAGGCGACGTCCTCTTGAACGGCTTATCCATTTATGATCGGTGCGTCGATACTAATGCTGTGCGAGCCCGCATCGGTATGCTGTTTCAGCAACCAGTCGTATTCCCGGCCACCGTCATCGAAAACGTCCTTTTCGGGGCGCGCCGGCTCGGCAAAGCATCGCGTAAGACGCAAGCCGCATTGGCAGAGAAGGCGCTCACTGAAGCCGCTCTCTGGTCCGAAGTGAAAGACCGCTTGCGGGCGCCCGCACTCTCCCTCTCGGTTGGACAGCAGCAACGGCTCTGCCTGGCTCGCACCCTCGCGGTCGAGCCGGATGTTATCCTCATGGACGAGCCCACCAGCGCTCTCGATCCAAGATCGACGCACGCCATCGAAGAATTGATTCTTCGTCTTAAAGAGCGCCACACGATTGTGATCGTTACCCATAACGTGGCCCAAGCGCGCCGCATCACAGATTGGATCGCATGCATTTGTGTGCGGGAGAATTCAGGACAAATTGTCGAGAGCGCGTGTTGCGACGTGATGCTCGAAAACCCGCAATGTCTCGAAGTGATCGAGTTCTTGAATCGCGGCGGCGCCTAGGTCTCTAAGACCTGAGATCCGCTAGAACATAACCTGCGCGCGCAGCAAGACCTCATCGAATTGGTCATCTCCGAACCCCGGGTGACTCTCCCGGAAGTCAGACCAGGTATGGATGTAGTCTGCCATGACCTTAATATCGTCGCCGCGAATGTAGTAATTGATCCCCCCGCTGATTGAATGAAGATTGTCATTGGCTACCTGACCGGGATTAAAATCCTCCCACTTCAGCACGAACTGCAGTTTCTTCGGCAATACGAAATAGCTGCCGGTGACGTAATAGCCATTCGCTCGGAAACGGGTAAAACCCGGGGCAACCCCAGCGACCGTGCGCGGTCGGACACGCTCATCGAGATATTCGGCCACGAGATCGAACGGCCCGACCCGCAGGGAGCCGTCAATCCCATAGGCCGTCCTCTCATCCGCGCCCGGCAAAACGAAGGCGCTGAGCGAGCCGTCGCGGCCGACCAGCAGGTTGCCCGTCTGGGAAATGTTCAACCCGCGATCGTCGCGGCTGCTCAGATAATCGCCTCCTATTTTTAAGCCAATGTCCTGACCCGCCAGTTTGCCGCTATAGAGCTGCGATTCGAGCCTCGCCACATACATGAATTCGTTATTGTCGTTAGCGGTGGTATTCCGACCGTTGCCGTTAAAGATACCTGCGGAGTAGGTCAGGAGATCCTTTTGCTCAGGCCATACATTCGTCAGCGGCTTCCCCCAAAGCTGGATTCCGATCTGTCGTTCCGGAGTGAGCGCTTCGCTCACCTGGCTTCGTTCGATAGTGTATAATTTTGTATCGGACGTCAGCTGTTCGAGCCCAAATGGTGCCTTGAATTGACCGAGCTTGATGTTGGCTTCAGGCAAAGCATGCCAGTTAATGAATATGTCGGTCGCCGCGAAACCGACCCGGTTCGTGTTCGAAGCGAGGAGGCGACCGTTGGCATCCCGCACCGTCAGCGTACCGTCGTTTAGCTCGAAGTCGCCTTCGAGTTTGAAATCGAATTGCTCCGCGAAGTCTCCGCTGAGATTGATGCGCGCGCGTCGCAGGCGAAAACGGTCTTTGGTTTTAACAGTCAGCGGACCCGGGAACCTGCCATCATAGGCAGAGACATCTCCGGCTTCAAACTGGCCTTGCACGAACCCTCCGAGGGCCAGTTTTGTTTCGACGCCCGCAGCCGTGACTTCGACCGTTTTTTTCTCAACCTCTTTTCGCCCCACGTAAGATTTCCCATCAGCCGGAGGATTCGCCAGTTTCTCCGATGAGACCGGAGTATGCGAGGAGTGCTTTTCTTTTTTTAGCTCCGATACCTCGTTCTTTAAGGCGGCGTTTTCGCCCTGTAATACCCGAACCGCGGCTTCGAGCTTTTCCAGCCGCTCAGATTCGTTCTCCGCCCCTCGCAGGGTCGGGGTTGCTAACACGGCCAACCCGCAAGCCACAATTACGGCCAACCCGTTTGTGCGTTTGCTGAAATACTCCAACCGGCGTGATGAACTTATCCTTTGTCTAGCCATTCTGCCTACTTAGGCATATGCTGATACGCGCAGACAAGCTAATTCCTATTTTTTGGCAACCTGTCAAAACGGAAAATACAGCACCCGAGGTCGAGCGTGTTGCGATTGGTGACTAGGTGCCGCTGGAAAGATTCGGCGATGAAGTATTCGCGTCTGTTTTTGTTCACCTTCATCCCGACGAGGCCCGCTTCTCTCAAAATCCGGAGATGCTTCGAGACATTGTATTGCGACGCCCCCAGTATTCCGCTCAATTCGTTGACGTTATGACTGCGTCGAAGCAGGGCCGCCATTATCCGAAGCCTTGATTTGTCGGCAAGGGCTTTGAGAGAGACGATCCATTTATCCTCTGGCGGCATTTGCCCGTTCATACTACATCGCGGTTCGCGACTCACGACCATTTTATCGATCAGGCCACCAATCAGATGCATGGCCGCCGCGGCTAATCGATTGCAAGCTACCACAGACATTTTTCCCGGAAAGGAGGCATCTGTGGCGAAAGTTCCGACGGAACAGTCCTTGCCGGACCGCCTGTCGTGACCGATCATAAATCCTGCTTTTCCCTCTATGATTTCGCTCGGTCTCAATAACAGCTTCGCCACCAAATTGGCCGAGCATTCATTGCCATTGCGTCACTCCAAGACAGAAATCCTTCAGATTAACGTCGGCAAACTCTGCAACCTGACCTGCGTGCATTGTCACGTGAACGCCGGCCCAAAGCGCAAGGAGATCATAACGCGCGACACGGTCGATCGCATCGTTGAATGGCTGGCGGCGACGGATATTCCGACGGTGGACCTGACGGGTGGTGCTCCCGAGATGATTCCAGACTTCAAGTATTTCGTGCAGAGACTGAAGCAGCTGACTCCGCCTCGGCATATCATCGACCGCTGTAATCTGACCATTCTACTCGAACCCGGATACGAGGATTTTGCGCAGTTCCTGGCGGACAGCGATGTTGAAATCATCGCCTCCATGCCCTGTTATTCGCCGGAGAACGTGAATGCGCAGCGGGGTGAAGGCGTGTTCGATGGCAGCATCAAGGGCCTGCAGCTTCTTAATTCGTTAGGCTACGGCCGCGCTGCGCGCCTGCCTTTGCATCTTGTTTACAATCCGAATGGCGCTTTTCTACCCGGGCCGCAGGCGGAGATGGAGGCGGAATACAAACGTGAGCTGCGCGAGCATTTCGGGATTGTCTTCAACAAGCTTTATACCATCACGAATCTGCCCATCGCCCGATTCGCCTCTTACTTGCGCAACAATAACAAGCTGGCTGATTATATGCTCCTGCTGAAGGAGTCATTCAATCCGGCCACCGTCGAGGGCCTGATGTGCCGGAACACCATCAACGTGAGCTGGCGCGGCGAGGTCTTCGATTGCGACTTCAACCAGATGCTGAAGATGCAATGGCGCGACGCGGATCGCAGCCTTTCCCTGTGGGACATCGATCCCGAAGAGGTCGAGCACCGGGAGATTCTGACGGGAGATCATTGCTTCGGCTGCACCGCTGGAGCCGGCTCCAGCTGCGGAGGCGCACTTCTTTAGCGGCCCGCCAAGAGACCCGTTGGCTGGCAGAGGCAGGACAGGCAGACCGTCCAAACGCTGCTATTCTCGATTCATGCGGTGCCGACCGTTCTTCCTGGCTCTCTTTCTCGCGGGCACCCTTTCCTCCGCTTTCGCCCGTGCCGTCTGGATCGATACCGATGTCTCCATCGGTTCTCCCCTGCGCGAAGTGGATGATGCCTTTGCTCTCGTGCTCGCATTTCATTCCCCAGAGCTTCGCATCGCGGGGATCAGTACCTCTTACGGGAATGCCGGCCGGTCCGATGCGGATCGCGTAGCCTTAAACATGGTCCGGCGATTTGGCTCCCCTGCTCATCTGTCGGACCGGAACGTTTTCTCCGGCGCCCGCAGCCCCGGAGATTTAGGAAAGGCGACGCCGGCCACCCAGGCTTTGGCGACCGCCCTCCAGAAACAACCTCTTACTTATATAGCGATCGGTCCGCTCACAAACCTCGCAACCTTCCTGCAACTGCATCCAGCTCTCGCTCCCCGGATTGAGCGCATCGTCTTTGTCGGCGGAGCGGTTCCGGGCGAAAGCGTCCGGGCCGGGCCCCACGGAATCTTCCCGGTGCACGACGCCAATGTGCTGAAGGATCCGCACGCCGTGGAAATCGTGCTGCGCTGCGGCATCCCTCTTCTGCTGGCCCCGATTGCGACGGGGCGCCATCTGGCGTTAACCGGACGTCAGATGAACGAGCTCGGCACGACGAGCAATACGGGACGTTTCCTCGAAACGCAGAGCCGAACCTGGCTTTGGTTCTGGACGACATTCAGCGGAGCCGAAGGCGCGCCGGTCTTTGATGCACTGGCGATTCTGGCCGCGGCTCGGCCCGAGATCGGCCGGCCTGCCCAGGTTCAGGTTCAGATGCAGCCCGACCAAGACTTGAAGATTGACCGTAAGCCGGGCCGTAGTTCTGCCATCTCCGCTTTGCTCAATATTTCTCCAGACGCCACGCGCATCTTATTGCAGCGTTTGAAAAGTCGATGACGATGATGAACCAATGACCGCTTATGACGCCGTCGTGGTCGGGTCGGGACCAAACGGGTTGGCCGCGGCCATCACCCTCGCGCGCGCGGGACAGTCCGTTCTGTTGATTGAAGGCAATTCGTCCATCGGCGGTGGCACCCGCTCGGCCGAACTGACGCTTCCGGGATTCGTGCATGATGTCTGTTCCGCGATTCACCCGTTGGCGGCCGGTTCTCCTTTTTTCAACACACTTCCTCTCAGCCAGTTTGGACTCACGTGGATTCATCCCGACCTTCCCCTCGCCCATCCCCTGGACGATGGCGCCGCCGCCTGTCTGCATCGGGATCTTGCTGAAACCGCGGCCGGCTTTGGACCGGATGCGCGCGCTTATACCAGATTGCTCGGGCCGCTGGTACGCGACTGGGATATTCTCGCGCCGGAACTCCTGCAACCGATGTTGCATTGGCCGAGGCATCCGCTTTCGCTCGCACGTTTTGGTCTGCCCGGACTTTGCCCGGCCACTCTTCTCAGTAAACTTCTGTTCAAAGGCGAGGCGGCTCGCGCCTTGTTCGGGGGGTGCGCAGCGCATTCCTTTCTGCCGCTGGAGTCCGTGGCTTCTTCGGCTTTCGGGCTCGTCCTTTCCATGGCTGGACATGCCGTAGGTTGGCCGATCCCGCGCGGGGGATCGCAGGCGATCGCGGACGCATTGGCCGCTTGCTTTCAGACATTCGGTGGAAAGATCGAACTCAATCGACCTGTCGAAAATCTAAATGACCTGCCCAAATCAACCGTTGTTCTGCTCGACATTTCGCCATGGGACTTCGTGGAGATGGCGGGCGACGCGTTGCCGGCCGGATATCGACGAAGCTTGACGAAATTTCGGCATGGCCCGGGCGTGTGCAAAATTGATTACGCGCTCAGTTCTCCGATTCCATGGACCAACGCGTCCTGCCGCCGGGCCGGCACCGTGCACGTAGGCGGGACGATGGCGGAGATCGCAAGCGCCGAGCGGCAAGTTTCGCGGGGACTGCATCCGGAACGGCCTTTCGTGCTGGTGGCGCAGCAGAGTCTTTTTGACGCAACGCGGTCTCCCGACGGGCAGCATACCCTGTGGGCCTACTGCCATGTTCCCTTCGGATCGAAGATGGATCTTTCGGAACGAATAGAGCGGCAGATCGAACGATTCGCGCCCGGGTTTCGCGATTGCATTGTGGCGCGTCACGTGACGCGCGCGGTTGATCTCAAGGGATCCAATCCAAATTTAGCCGGAGGCGATATCAACGGAGGCGCCGCCCATCTCGCCCAGCTCATCGCTCGTCCGGTCTTGAGCGCAGCACCGTATCGCACCCCCTTACCCGGTGTCTATCTCTGCTCGGCCTCCACTCCGCCGGGCGGCGGCGTTCACGGGATGTGCGGATATCATGCGGCCCGCACAGCCTTGCGCGATTTGTTTGGCCAAGCCTAACAAATCCGGGGCAGCTGTTCGCCCGAAAGCATGTCCACCACTCGGGTGCCGCCCACGCGCGTTTTCATCATAACAAATCCAGGATGCTCCGGCGTAACTTCTCCAATCACGGCCGCCTCCCGGCCGAGCGGGTGCGATCGCATAACGCCACGCACGCAGTCCACGTCGGCGGCCGCCAGGATCGCGATGAGTTTGCCTTCGTTCGCCACGTAAAGCGGATCGAGCCCGAGAATCTCGCAAGCCCCTTTGACATCTTCGTGAATGGGGATCTTCGCTTCGTCCAGGAGCATCCCGACCTTGGCGTCGCTCATGCGACGGCGGTGGAATAGAAACGCGCTACCGTCGGGAGGAATGCGACTGGAGGAGTATCCTCGCTGGGGTTCATCCCAGAACAGGGCGTCGTTGCAGAATGATCAAGCCTCGTTTGGTTTCGAATGAAGGGTGGTGATAAATGATTTTTCCGTGGGCTCTAGTCTCATATCGAAAGCGAGACAGGGTGCCCGCCTAGAAGAAACGCTCCCGGCTGGCTGCGCGGCACCATGATGGCGACGGTTAAATTCGTGCGGAGCAGCGATCCTGGCATGGCCCTTGAAGAAAAGAATATTTCGCGTATCTTCCCAACTGCGAACAGGTAAACGCGTCCATTGATCCGAATCGCGGAAGAATCACGGCGCAACCTTTACCCTGGAATTCAAAAACACCCAAGACGCCAGCCATGGCAGCCAGCTTGGGCAACCCCTCCTTCCCCAGTCTCAATGCAATAGAAGTAAGTTCAATGGAATCGACGATCACGAAAAATAATGGACTCCACGCCTCATCGCCTGGACCGGATCATTCAAGCGCAACGGCCGAAGCGAAGGCCACCACCTGGCTGGGACGCCTCTTTCAGCGCTTCCCCTCCCAACGCATCAACTGGATAACGAGTTCGTTCCTGATTGGGACGCTCATCCTCACCCTGACGGTCGTCCCCTGGTATCTCTGGCATTTCGGGCTCGATTGGTTCCAGGTGGCGCTCTTTTTCGTCATGCTGGCTTCGGCCGGGTTCAGTATCAGCACTGGTTATCACCGGCTCTTTTCGCACATTGCCTTTCAAGCGGCCTGGCCGGTCCGTCTGTTCACCCTCGTTTTCGGCGCGGCCGCCTTTGAAAATTCAGCGCTGATGTGGTCGACCGAGCATCGGCGACATCATAAACACGTCGATCACGATGATGACCCCTACAGCATATCGAAAGGGTTCTTCTACGCGCACATTGGCTGGCTTATTTTCAAGCTCAATGCGGAGCCGCCTTACGATAACGTGGCCGACCTCTTGAAAGACAAGCTGGTCTGCTGGCAGCATCGCTACGTCCAGTATATCGCCGTGGTGGTCAGTTTTGTTCTTCCGGCCATCGCCGGTGCCTTCTGGAATGGCTGGGCCGGCGCGCTCGGCGCCTTCCTGATTGCGGGCGTGGCTCGGATCGTCGTCCTCCAGCACTGCACCTTCCTCATCAACAGTGCCTGTCACGTCTTCGGCAGCCAGCCCTACTCCTCCAAGTGCAGTGCGCGCGACTCCTGGTTCCTCGCTCTTTTTACCTTCGGAGAGGGTTACCACAATT
>JBBRDU010000072.1:0-15355 GCA_038203615.1 Chthoniobacterales bacterium | reverse complement strand
GATCCCAAAAACCGACCCCCATCCAGCCGGAAATGCCGACGTCCCTTTGCTTAACCCGGTCAAAATCGGGACCCGACAAAGCTTCCCCAAAACGTCGCCGTTCGTCCTCGTAGCCAGATCGCTCGGCCCCTCCGGTTCGTTCAAGACCACGCCGAGACATTCCAACCCACGCCGGCGGATGTTCTCCAGCGTCAGGAGCGTGTGGTTGATGCAACCCAACTTGTTCCGGGCCACCACCAGCACCGGCAACCCAAGCGCCGCCGCCAAATCGCTGACATAAAAATCGGCCGTGATCGGCACCAACCAGCCACCCACGCCTTCCACAAAAACTTCCTCAACGCGGCCTTGTAGCGCGGTAAACGCGCGGAGGATTACCTCCACCTGGAATTGAAATCCTTCCGCCTGGGCCGCCGTGAACGGCGCGGCCGGAGTCTTTAGCCAAACCGGGTTGATCTCCTCGATGGTCAGTCCTTCCGAGCCGGCTCCCAATAGAAGCTCAGCGTCCCGCCGATCGCCGCAGCAAATGGGCTTCATCCCCGCACAGCGCCGGCCCTCTGCTCGTCGCAATCTCAGCAACTCGGCGACCGTATGAGTTTTCCCCACGCCGGTATCGGTGCCGGTAACGAAGAGGCTCACGGGAAGTTGCGCAGGTTTAGGCGGCGCGGGCCCGATCCGACTCTATCGCATGGATCATTGATTGAAAAATCTTCAAACCATCCGCGCTGCCCAGTCGCGCATCGCAGGCACGGTCTGGATGTGGCATTAATCCAAAAACGTTGCGCTCGCGATTGCAGATGCCGGCGATGTTTTCGGTCGATCCGTTCGGATTCGCCTCCGGCACCACTCGGCCGTCCACATCGGCGTAGCGCAAGAGAACCTGCCGATGCTGGTTGAGATCAGCCAGTGTTTCTGGATCCGCAAAAAAACAACCTTCCCCGTGGGCGATGGGTAGCCGCAACAATTCGCCGTCCGTGCAGCAATTCGTGAAAGGAGAATCGGTCACTTCCACCCGGGTGATGGCGACATCACAGATAAACCGGAGCGAACGGTTCCGCACCAGAGCACCGGGCAGCAAGCCGGCCTCACACAAAACCTGAAAGCCGTTGCACGTGCCGAGGACTAATTTGCCGGCTCGCGCCTCACTGATGACCGCCGCCATGATGGGCGAGAAACGGGCGATCGCGCCGCATCGCAGATAATCACCGTAGGCAAAGCCTCCCGGCAGAACGATGGCGTCGAACGCGCGCAGCGACGTTTCCTTGTGCCAGACATACTCGGCCCGCAGCCCAGCCATGCCGTTGATCGCGGCCAGACAATCCTGATCGCAGTTGGATCCCGGAAATTGAACGACGGCGAATTTCATCTACCTAACGAGCCAAAGCGTAGCGAGCGGCGCGTTGTTCCTCGTGGTAATCGTTGACCACGAGGCAGGCATGAATAATTCCGGGTACCCATCCCAGCGCGGTCAGCAGCAGGCTCAGCAGGAAACTTCCCATCCGGCCTGTCATGAGCACCGCCACCGGTGGCAAGACGATGCAAAAGAAATAACGTAACGCTTTCATTTCTGCTTTTATTCCTCCTCGGCGGAGCCTCGTCCTTCCGGGGTCCGCAGTTCATAGTCTTCAATCACCGGATTGGAAAGGAGATCACGGCAGAGACCGTGTAACCGTTCTTCTACGCCCGGCTTATCGCCATCCACCTCAATCTCCAGGAACTTGCCAATGCGCACATTGCGCACTTCCGGCATGCCAAGGTGCCGCATGGCGTCGCGCACGGCCGCCCCCTGCGGATCCAGCACCGCTTCCTTCGGTTTTACCACCACGTGAACCTTCATCCCGTAATATTGATCGGCTTGGCCGCGCAACAAGTCCATTTGTCGGACCGGGAACCCTTTACCAAGTCTTCTCCCTGCGCGAAAGTCGCGGCCATATGAAATGGACGATCGCGCGGCCGCGGATCGGCTGGCGCGTGCCGGCCGCGTGGCTGACGCTTTGCATCGTCTGGAGCTCCACCTGGCTGGCCATAAAATTTGGCCTGCGCGATCTGCCCCCGGTTTCCTACGCCGCCATCCGCTTCGTCATCGCCATCCTCGCGCTGCTCGCCGTCTCGGTGGGACGCGTTCCTCTGCTGCCCCCGCGGCGCAGTGATTACGCCGTCCTCGCCTTCACCGGCGTTTTAATGTTTACGCTCAATTACGGACTCCTTTTCTGGGGGGAATTGTACGTCTCCTCCGGCCTCGCCGCCGTGCTTCAGGCGACCATCCCCATCTCCGGAATGATGTTCGCCCACTGGATGCTGCCGGACGAACCCTTGCAATCGCGCAAACTCATCGGATCGCTTTTGGCTCTGGCCGGCGTGGCCGTGATTTGTGCGCATCTGCTCGATTTCCATGGCATCATGGCGTTTTGGGGCGGCCTCGGAATTATCATTGGCGCGGCCAGCGCGGCTTTTTCCAATGTCTGGCTCAAGGCCCGCGCCATGCGCCTCGCCCCCGCCATGTTGGCGGCGTGGCAAATGATCTTCGGGACTGTGCCCATGCTCATCATCGGAGGAGTGCTGGAAGGCAATCCCCTCCGCTTTCATTGGACTGGTTTGGCGATCTTCTGCCTCCTTTATCTGGCCATTGTCGGGTCGGCCCTCACTTTTCTGCTGCTCTACTGGCTGATGCCGCGCATGACCGTCACCAATCTCCAGACCATCTCACTCATCACGCCCCCCGGGGCGGTGGCGTTGGGCTGGTTTTTTGGGGGCGAACGCCTTTCGCTCTGGTCCCTGCTCGGCGCGTTTTTTGTCCTGATCGGCGTCTGGATGATTTTCTGGAAACGCGAGTCGCGAGAGCGGGCGTCGCTCCAAAAACCAGCCGTACCCGTAGGAATTCCGTAGCGTCAGCCGAGCCGGATCGCAGGCTGCTCTGAGGTGGATCGAGCTCTCCGTAGCTCGATGTTAAGAATGACGGCGCCGCCGTTTAAGATTTGACAACGCGCTCAGAGAGCACGTTCCACCTTACGTCGCGTGATTGCGACAATCCGCGTTAGGCTGCGGCCCGACGTTTTTGTTTTACCAGAGCAGTTGTTGAGCGCTTGGCGCCATTCCCATTCGAGCCGCGCTTCACCCGCACCGACTGGCTGCGATTGAGGCTCTCCTGCAGGACTTTGACCAGGTCAACCACGTTGGTGGCGGGACGCGGAGTAGAAGGGATTACGTCGATCTTTTTGTTCTTCGCCTTCTTTTCGATCAACGTTTCGACGACGCGATGGGCCGTCGCGCTCTACCTTTTCCAGGACTTCAGCACCCCATCCATTTCCAGCCGGAAATCGTAATGCAGACGGCTGGCATCGTGTTTCTGGATGACAAACCGGGAGGCTCCTTTGACCGCTTTCGGCAACGGTTTGCCCTTTGGCTCCGCCGTCGTGGCGAAATCGCGCTTCCGTTTGTATTCAGCCAGGCCCATGGCCGCCTAATCTAGCCGCGAAACCGCCCGCGAAAAATAGGCAAAAGAAGAGCCACCGCGCCAGGCCAGCCACGGTGGCATATCTTTTGTCGTCCAAAGATGATTTAGCGAAGGTGCAAACTCGCCGTCGCCGCTTCTTCCTCTTCGTCTTCGATCGACAAGGCGTCCTGGTTGACGATCTCTTCCGCGAGCTCGCTTAGTTGCTTGTCGGTCTCGCCTTCCTCTTCCAGCGTTTCCTGGAGAAGATCGGCCGCTTCTTCTTCACCCAGGAGATTGGCAAAGGTGCGGACCGTCCCGTAGGCGGCGATCTCATAATGTTCCACTCTCTGGGCGGCGCCGATCAGTCCGGCATCGATGACGGACTCCTCGCCATCCATTTTGAGCATTTCCGCTCCCTCTTCGATCAGGCCCTTCATGGCCTTGCAAAGCTTGCCCGTCGGCTTCTCGCCCAGACCCTTGAAAATTTCATCGAGACGTTCCACATGCTCTTTGGTCTGCTCGAGATGATCCTCGAAGGCCTGCTTCAATTCGGCGGAGGAAGCGCCTTTCGCCATATTCGGCAGCGCCTTCAGCAGCTGGTTCTCCGCGTTGTACAGGTCTCGCAATTCTTCCACGTAAAGTTTCTTCAGTGTATCCAGTTTCATAATCCCTCCGTTGTTTATTGTTCCCCATTCCTGCGGAAAGCTCCGCTACGCCGCTTCAGCAGAAGTCGGCGCACAAAAAGGAAACGAATCTAACCGCGCGATTGCGCGTATTTGTCGTAAAAAATACGCACAAAACTACGCGGCCGCTTCACCGACCTGATACCGCGTGAAACGACGAATAATTATATTTTCGCCCAGTTCTGCGATCTTCGATTTCACCAAGTCGTGGATAGTCTGGTCGGGATTCTTGATGAAACCCTGCTCGAGCAAACAGACCGTGCTGTAAAATTTGTCGAGTTTTCCATCGACGATTTTACCGACCATGTTGGCCGGCTTATCTTTGACCTGAGCCTCGAAAATGGTGCGCTCGGAAGTCACCGTCTGGGCGGGGACATCCTCCCGGCTGACAAACTGCGGTTGAGCGGCAGCGATATGCAGAGTGATGTCTTTGACGAATTCCCGGAAATTTTCGTTCTTGGCCACGAAGTCGGTCTCGCAGTTCACCTCAACGAGAACCCCCACTTTGCCCTGTAAATGAATGTAAGAGGCCACGATGCCTTCCTTGGCCATGCGTGAGGCTTTCTTTCCGGCACTGGCGATCCCCTTGGTGCGCAAGATGGTTTCCGCCTTTTCCAGATCGCCGCCGGCCTCGGTCAGGGCGCGCTTGCAATCCATCATGCCCGCGTTCGTTTTTTCGCGGAGTTGCTTCACCAACTGCGGATCAATTTCCATGGAAACTTGAGAGCTCAAGACAAGACTGCGAGTAGCAGCAAGCGTTCGGCCGCTTAAGCCGAAACGCCGGCCATTTCGATTTGCTCGCGGATTCTGGCCTCACCGCTCGATGAAACGATGGCGTCGACCAGTTTCTGCAGAACAATGCGAATGGCGCGAATAGCGTCGTCGTTACCCGCGATCGGATAATCGATCACCTCGGGATCAGCATTCGTGTCCACGATCGCAACCACGGGAATGCCGAGGCGGCGCGCTTCGTTGACTGCGTTTTGCTCGCGCGGCGTATCGATGATCACCAGAGCGTCGGGCAATGCCGCCATCTCGAGGATACCATCGAGGTTCCGGCGCAGCTTGGCCGCTTCGCGATTCAAGGCCGCCAGTTCCTGTTTGCCCATCTTTTTGTATTCGGGCGACTGCTCGATCTGCTCGATATACTTGAGACGTCCGATGCTCTTCCGGATGGTGGCGAGATTGGTCAGGGTTCCACCGAGCCAGCGCTGATTGACGTAAAACTGGCCACAGGCGGTGGCAGCTTCCTTGACCGCTTCCTGGGCCTGCTTTTTGCAGCCCACAAACAGGATTTTGCCGCCGCGCCGCGTCACTTCCTGAAGAAAATCTGTGGCGCGATGAAGTTGCAGCGCGGTTTCATCAAGATTGATGATATAAATCTGGTTTCGCTTCTCGAAAATGTACGGCTTCATCTTCGGGTTCCAGCGCTTCGTCTGGTGCCCGAAATGCACGCCTGCTTCAAGAAGCTCAGGCACTAATTCTGTAGGATTCGCCATAAGGGAAAAACGAGCTGTTCGGGACCCGAACAGCGAGCCGGGAAGATGCTACACCGGCAGGAGAAAGGCAAACAGAATGTTCACGCTTTTCCGCCCGGGGCATGGCGCTCCGCGTAACGCCCCAGCAGCCAGCAAAAATCGGATAGCCGGTTCAGATATCGCACAATATCCGGATTGAGCCCGGAATCCGTTTGACCGAGCGCGATGGCCTTCCGCTCGGCCCGTCGACAGGCCGTCCGGGCCAGGTCGAGAGCAGCCGCCCCGGGACTGCCACCCGGAATAACCCAATCCTTGGGATACAGGGATTTATCCTGCTCCATATCTGTAATCACGCCGCCCACCCGGTCGACCATGGCAGCGCTGGTCACTCCGAAACCGTCTTTCCCATAGCGCTCCAGGTCCTGGGGGGCGGTGGCCAATTCGCCCATCACCGTGATTAATTCCTTCTGGACCGCCAGGATCTGTTCAGCAATGAAAGGAATCCCGGTCAGAGCCCGGGCCAGACCGAGCGCGGCGGTCAATTCATCGACGCAGCCGTAGGCCTCGACGCGCGGGTCGGTCTTGGCCACGCGCCGGCCGTACATGAGCGATGTTTCGCCGCGGTCACCGGTCTTTGTAACGATCGACATGCGCTTAAAAAAGAATGTCGAATCAGCTTCCGCTAATTCGACATTCTACATTCTTATTGGGCTAAGGTTTACCCGATAGCCGGTTGCGGCTCTGGTTCTTCGGCCAGGGACGCTCCAATCGGTTCGCCTTTCTCGATCAGCCTGATCTCGCGATGCGCCGGGAAGCCGGTGCCCGCTGGAATCAAGTGACCCATGATGACGTTTTCCTTGAAGCCGCGCAGCCGATCGATCTTGCCGAGGGTCGCCGCTTCCGTGAGGACGCGCGTCGTATCCTGGAACGAAGCCGCCGAGATGAAACTGTCGGTCTCGAGGGATGCCTTGGTGATGCCGAGGAGCACAGGCGTCGCTTCGGCGGGCTTGCCACCCTGTTCGACCACCCGGTTGTTCTCGGCCTCGAAATCGAGACGATCAACCTGATCCCCCCAGAGCAATGTGGTGTCGCCCGGATCGGTGATTTTTACTTTGCGCAGCATCTGTCGCACGATGATCTCGATGTGCTTGTCGTTAATCTCCACACCCTGGAGCCGATAAACTTCCTGCACTTCGTTAACCAGATGCTCCTGCAGATCCTGCGGTCCGCAGACCTCCAGGATTTCATGCGGGACCACGGGTCCTTCCGTCAGCTGCGAGCCCTTCTTCACGAAGTCGCCCTTGAAAACAATAATGTGCTTGGTCAGCGAGATGAGATGCTCTTCCTCTGCGCCCGTCTCCGGGTCTTTCAGGATGAGCTTGCGCTTGCCGCGCACTGTTCCACCCATCTCCACGATCCCATCGATCTTGGCGATCTCGGCCGCGTCTTTCGGGCGGCGCGCTTCAAAAAGTTCGGCCACACGGGGCAGACCACCCGTGATGTCCTTGGTCTTCGCTACTTTTCGCGGCGTCTTCGCCAGCAACGCGCCGGCGCGGACCTTCTGGCCCTCTTCCACGATGACGTGAGCTCCAGCCGGAATCGAGTAATTGGCCAGCACTTCCTTTTTGTCGCCCACCACGACGATCTGCGGATGCAGGTCTTCCTTGTGCTCGATAATGACCGTGCCCATCAAACCAGTCGCTTCATCAACGTCGCGCTTGATCGTGACACCCGCGATCATGTCGCGGAATTCCACCTTGCCCGTTTTATCGGTCAAAATCGGGACGTTATACGGATCCCATTGCGCGATCGTCTGTCCTTCAGAGAGCTTGCCTTGTTTGTCCCGGGCAACTTTGCTGTGACTGTCCTTTTCTGGTCCCTTCACAGCTGCCCCATCAGAGACGGCAATAACCGAGCCGATGACAATATTATACCGCTCCAGCTCGCGTCCGTCTTCAGCGTGAACGGTCACTGAACCGTTCTTGTTCAGCACAATCCAGCTGCCGTCCAGCGCCTGCACGGTGCGCAGATCATTGTAGCGAAGCGTTCCGTCGTTCTTCGCCTTGATGATCGGCTGCTTGAATGTCTGGCTGGCCGTTCCACCGATGTGGAACGTTCGCATGGTCAGCTGCGTGCCGGGCTCACCGATGGACTGGGCCGCGATGATGCCCACGGCCTCGCCAAGCTTTACAAACTGGCCGGTCGCCAGGTTACGCCCGTAGCAAAGGGCGCAGACGCCCCGGCCGCATTCACACGTCAGGACCGAGCGAATTTTCAATTGCTCGACGCCGATGCGCTGCAAATCATTTGCGATCTTCTCGTCGATCAGCTGGTTCGCCTTAACGAGTTTCTTCTTTTTCTCCACGGGATCGGCAATGGTTTCGCAACTGACACGCCCGATAATGCGGGTGCTCAGGTCGACCACTTCTTCGTCGCCCTCGTAAATCGGTTGCACCGTAATGCCGTTGACCGTGCCGCAACCCATTTCGTTGATGATCACGTCCTGCGACGCGTCCACCAGTTTGCGGGTCAGGTAACCGGAATCGGCCGTTTTCAACGCCGTATCGGCCAAACCCTTGCGGGCGCCGTGCGTCGAGATGAAATACTCCAGCACGCTCAAACCCTCGCGGAAGTTCGATGTGATTGGTCGCTCGATAATTTCGCCGGAAGGCTTGGCCATCAAGCCGCGCATGCCGGCCAGCTGACGCACCTGTTGGCGATTGCCGCGCGCGCCCGAATCCACCATCAGGTAAACCGGGTTCAATTCCTTGCGGCCCTCGTTGTGTTCCAAAGTTCGGAACATAACGTTGGAGATTTCGTCGCCGGCATGCGTCCAGATATCGATGATCTTGTTGTAGCGCTCGCCGTCCGTGATGATGCCCTTGCGGTACTGCTGCTCGACCTGACGGATCTGCTTGTAGGCGTTCTCCAGCTCGGTCGCCTTTTCCTTCGGAATAATCATGTCGGAAATTCCGATGGAAATTCCCGCTTTCGTCGCATGGGTAAAGCCGAGCTCCTTTAAGAGATCGAGTGTCTCGACCGTTTTCTGCGGACCGGCCACCTGATAGCAACGCCAGATGATGTCGCTCAGCTGCTTCTTGCCTGCGGCCTTGTTGAAAAATCCCAATCCCATGGGCCAGATCTGGTTGAAGATCACGCGACCTGCCGTTGTTTCAATCACTTTGGCCTCAGCATTCCCATAAATGGTCTGCTTACCGAAATCCGGGTTCTTCAACCGGATGCGATCATGTGTCTTGACCGCACCATCGGTCACCGCGAATTCAACTTCGACGGCGTCGGCAAAGAGCGACAGGTCCTGTGATTCCTTTTTCACTCCGCGCGGATTCTGCGTGAGGTAGTAACACCCCAGCGTGATGTCCTGCGACGGCGTGGTGATGGGCTTGCCGCTGGAGGGCGAAAAAATATTATTGGGCGCGAGCATGAGCATGCGCGCTTCCATCTGCGCTTCGACCGAGAGCGGCACGTGCACAGCCATTTGGTCACCATCGAAGTCCGCGTTGTAAGCGGTACAAACGAGCGGATGAATCCGAATCGCTTCGCCTTCAATGAGGAGCGGTTCGAAAGCCTGGATGGATAAACGGTGCAGAGTGGGCGCGCGGTTTAGCAGCACGGGATGGCCCCTGGTCACTTCTTCCAGGATGTCCCAGACCTCCGGCGTCTGCCGCTCGATCATCTTCTTGGCGCTGCGCACCGTATGCACGTAACCCAGATCCTTAAGACGGCGGATGATGAAGGGCTCGAACAGGACGAGCGCCATCTTCTTGGGCAGGCCGCATTGATGGAGCTTGAGCTCCGGACCGATCACGATGACGGAACGACCCGAGTAATCCACGCGCTTGCCCAGCAGGTTCTGCCGGAATCGTCCACCTTTGCCCTTGAGCATGTCGCTCAACGATTTGAGCGGACGATTGCCCGCACCGGTGACGGCGCGGCCATGACGGCCATTGTCGAACAAGGCATCGACCGCTTCCTGTAGCATGCGCTTCTCGTTGCGGATGATGACATCCGGCGTCTTGAGCTGAAGCAGGTTCTTGAGACGATTGTTGCGGTTAATGACGCGACGATAAAGATCGTTCAGATCTGACGTGGCGAAACGTCCGCCTTCCAGCGGAACGAGCGGACGCAGGTCCGGCGGAATGACCGGGAGAACATCGAGCACCATCCAGTCGGGACGAGCGTGAGAATTTTGAAAGCCCTGCACGAGCTTGACCCGCTTGGCCAGTTTCTTGCGGATCTGTTTGCTCTTGGTGTTGCCCATCGCAACGTCGAGCTCCTTGTTCAACTTGTTCAGATCGATCTCGGCCAGGAGTTTCTTGACCGCATCGGCGCCCATGCCGGCGACAAAATCTTCGCCGTACTGTTCCTGCGCTTCGCGATACTCCACTTCATTGAGCAACTGGCACTTTTGCAGCGGCGTCTTGCCCGGATCGATCACGATGTAATCCTCGTAATAGATGACGCGCTCAAGTTGCCGCGCGCTCATGTCCAGCATCAAACCGAGACGCGAGGGCATGCACTTATAGAACCAGATATGGGAGACGGGCACCGCCAGTTCGATGTGGCCCATGCGTTCGCGACGCACCCGCGCCAGCGTCACTTCCACGCCGCAACGATCGCAGATCACACCCTTGTGCTTGATGCGCTTGTACTTGCCGCACGAACATTCCCAATCGCGGGTCGGACCAAAAATGCGCTCGCAAAAAAGGCCGCCCTTCTCGGGTTTGAAGGTTCGGTAATTGATGGTTTCGGGGTTCTTGACTTCGCCTTTGCCCCAGGAACGCATCGTGTCACTCGACGCGACGCCGATCGCTACTTGGTCAAAACCAACGGGGCGCTCTTCGCCCACTAACTCACGCCAGGAATGTTCGTTCATGATTTGTCTAAACTGCCGATCTGCAAAACTTAAGCTGCTGCTCCATCAAAGACACTTTGCGGAGCCTGACCGCCGACTTTGACGTCGAGGCCCAGACTCTGCATTTCCTTAATGAGAACATTGAAGGACTCAGGGGTGCCCGCTTCCAGTGAGTTATCGCCTTTGACGATGGACTCGTAGATCCGGGTGCGGCCCTGCACGTCGTCCGATTTGACGGTGAGCAGTTCCTGCAAGGTGTAAGCCGCGCCGTACGCTTCCAGGGCCCAGACTTCCATCTCGCCGAAACGCTGCCCGCCGTACTGCGCTTTGCCGCCCAACGGCTGCTGGGTGACGAGCGAGTAGGGACCGACCGCGCGGGCGTGAATCTTGTCGGCCACCAAGTGACCGAGCTTCATCATATAGATATAACCAACGACCACTTCCTGGTCGAAGGCATCGCCGGTGCGGCCGTCGAATAAACGCGCCTTGCCGTTTTCCTGCACCCAGGCAAAGCCTTCCTTCTCTTTGGCCTCGACCAGATATTCGCGAATCTTCTTTTCCGAGATTCCGTCGAACACCGGGGTCGCCACCTTGAAGCCGAGCGCCTTGGCCGCCACGCCCAGGTGCGTTTCCAGCACCTGTCCGACGTTCATACGGCTCGGCACGCCGAGCGGGTTCAGGCAAATTTCGACGGGAGTACCGTCGGGCAGAAACGGCATGTCTTCTTCCGGAACAATGCGCGCGACCACGCCTTTGTTTCCGTGACGGCCAGCCATCTTGTCGCCGACCGACAGTTTGCGCTTGCTCGCAATGAAAACTTTGACCTGCTTGATGATGCCGGGATCGATGTCGTCGCCGCTTTCCACGCGGTCCATGGCGCGCTCCCGCTCCAGTTCCAGCTCCGCGAACTTGTGCTCGTACGAGCTGATAATCTCGCGGATCTTGTTGCGAATCGGGCTCGGGTCGATCTCGATGTGATCGTGCACGTTGGCCAGCTTGCGCAGCAGGGTCTTGGTGATCTTGCGATTGGCCGGGATGATAATTTCGCCGGTCTCGGCGTTGACCACGTCGAGCGGGATCTTTTCGCCCAGTAAAATATTGGAAAGCGAATCGGTCAGTTGTTCGGTTAGTTCATCCTTCTTCTTGCGATGATCTTCCGTGATCGACTTGAGCTGGCGTTTCGTTTCCGTGGGCGTGAGTTTCTCGCGAGAGACTTCGCGACGCGAAGAAACCTTCACGTCCATGACAATCCCGTAAGTCCCGGAGGGGACGGTCAGGGAGGTGTCTTTCACGTCTGCGGCCTTCTCCCCGAAAATGGCGCGGAGGAGACGCTCTTCCGGCGCGAGTTCCGTTTCACTCTTGGGCGTAATCTTGCCCACCAGAATGTCGCCGGGCTTCACTTCCGCACCGACCCGGACCACCCCGTCGGAGCCGAGGTTGCGCAGCGCTTCCTCACTCACGTTTGGAATATCACGCGTGATTTCTTCCGGCCCGAGCTTGGTGTCGCGGGCGCCGATCTCAAACTCGTCAATGTGGATGGAGGTGTAGATGTCCTCTTTCACCACCTTCTCCGAGATCATGATGGCGTCTTCGAAGTTATAGCCGTTCCAGGGCATGAAGGCGACGAGCACGTTGCGGCCCAGGGCCAGTTCGCCGTGATCCGTGTTCGGACCGTCGGCAATGACCTGCCCGCGTTTCACGTGCTGACCCTTTTTCACGATCGGCTTCTGATTGACGCAGGTGCCGGCATTCGAGCGCATGAACTTGCGCAACTCATAGACGTGGACGCCCGCTTCCGGGTCCGTCTTCAGTTTCTTCCGGCTCTCCGGCAGGTGCCCGTCCTTCGTCACCACGATCTGATCCGCCGTGACGGAGGCGACCTTGCCGGCTTCGGCTGAAATGAGAACGGCGTGCGAATCGCGTGCGACCTTGCCTTCGAGGCCGGTGCCCACGAGGGGCGATTCCGATACGATCAACGGCACACCCTGGCGTTGCATGTTCGAACCCATGAGCGCGCGGTTCGCGTCGTCATGTTCCAAAAATGGGATCAAGCCAGCGGCCACCGAAACCAGCTGCTTGGGCGAGACATCCATGTAATGGACCTTGCTCGGCTCCACTTCCAGGAAGTCCCCGCGATAGCGCACTGAAACTTTTTCCTGGGTAAAATGTCCCTTCGCGTCCACGGCCGCGTTGGCTTGGGCGACAAGATAATTCTCTTCCCGGTCACCGGTGAGATAATCGATCTCTTCCAGAACCTTGCCGTGATGAACCTTGCGGTAAGGCGTTTCGATAAATCCGAACTCGTTAATCCGAGCAAAGGTCGACATGGAACTGATCAGACCAATGTTCGGACCTTCCGGCGTCTCGATCGGACAAATACGTCCGTAGTGGGACGGATGAACGTCGCGCACTTCGAAACCGGCACGATCGCGGCTCAGACCCCCGGGCCCGAGGGCGGATAGGCGCCGCTTATGCGTCAACTCAGCCAACGGATTCGTTTGATCCATGAACTGCGAGAGCTGCGAGCGACCGAAGAAATCGCGAATGACGGCGCTCAACGCTTTCGGGTTGATCAACTTCTGCGGCGTCATGCCGTCGACGTTGATGTCGAACAAAGTCATGCGCTCTTTGACGAGACGCTCCGTCCGGGCCAGGCCGACGCGGCACTGGTTGGCCAAAAGCTCGCCCACGGTCCGAACACGGCGGCTCCCCAAATGATCGATGTCATCGAGGGTGCCTTCGCCGCGACGCAGATTAATCAGGTATTTGATCGCGGCGATAAAATCCTTGTCGGTCAGGATGCGCTCGCCCAGATCGACGTCGATGCTGAGCTTCTGGTTGAGCTTGTAGCGACCCACCCGGCCGAGATCGTACTTCTTCGGATCGAAGAAGAGACGCTTGAGCAGGGCCCGGGCGTTCGCCACGGTTGGGGGATCCCCAGGCCGCAGACGACGGTAAATATCCTTCAGGGCCTCTTCCTGGTCGTGCGCCGGGTCTTTGCGCAACGCTTTCACCACCGTGTCGTCATTCGAAATATCGATGACTTTCACTTCCTTGGTGCCGAGCGCCATGATCTGGCGAATCGTGGCCAGGGTGAGTGGCTCGAAGGCACGGGCCACCGTGATTTCCCCGTCGCGCACTTCCGCGGTCAGGACCTTGGTCGCCAGCTTCTCTTCGTCGAGCTTCTCGCTCAGCTTGAGATTCTCCACCGTGTAAAAAAGTTTGATCACTTCCTCGTCCGAGCCGTAGCCGAGGGCACGCAGGAAAGTGGTGGCGAGGAATTTGCGGCGGCGTTTGCGCCGGTCGAGATAGATGTAAAGCAGGTCGGCCGTGTCGAACTGGACTTCGATCCAGGAACCGCGATCCGGGATGATCCGGAAGCTGTAGAGGACTTTGCCGTTTAAGTGAATGCTCGACTCAAACGCGATGCCGGGAGAACGGTGCAGTTGCGAAACAACCACGCGCTCGGCGCCGTTAATAACGAAGGTGCCTTGCGGCGTCATGAGCGGAATTTCGCCCATGTAAACTTTCTCCTCCTTGGTGCCGCGTTCTTCGCGCAGTTGGAAGGTGACATGGAGGGGCGCGCTGAACGTCTGGCCTTCGCGTTGCGCTTCCAGGGCGCTCAGCTTGGGCTCGCCGATTTCATAATGGCTGAAATCGAGCACGGCTTTTTCGTCGTAGCTTTCGATGGGGAAAACTTCCTTGAAGACAGCCTGAAGGCCGGAAACCTTGCGTTTGGCAAATGGGACGTCCTTTTGCAGGAAATCGATATAGGAATTGAGCTGAACCTCAATCAGGTTTGGGGGCTCGATCCCCTCTTTAATCGTTCCGAAGTGAATGCGCTCTGCCCGGTCTGACATAATTAATGCTCTCCAACGCTGGAACTCCACCGGCGCCGATAGAACACACGACGCCGTTTTTCTGGGGTTTTACTGCCTCCGCCGCGTGCGAAGACGACAAAAATAGCAGCGAAGCGGAAGCCCGTCAAATCGACCGCCACCGTTCCGTTGCCTCTCTAAATTTTTGTTGCCGTCCGCGCGGTTAAAAATAATCCAGCCTATCTTTAACGAATGAAATGATTGCCACAAGCCTGGGAAGCCTGCAAGCCTTTTTTTTGACCGGAGGGAGGGACGCGCTTGTCGCGTCCCATCCTTTCCGCCCCTGAAATTTCTGCCGAAGGGAAAATGGGACGACACAAGGTCGTCCCTCCCCTTACTTGATCTCGACCTTTGCGCCTGCCGCTTCGATCTTCTTCTTGATCTCTTCGGCTTCCGCCTTGGTCACGCCTTCCTTGATCGTCTTGGGAGCTCCCTCCACCAGTGCCTTGGCTTCCGCCAATCCCAGGCCCGGCACCGCGCTGCGCACTTCCTTGATCACGCCGATCTTGTTCCCACCCATTTCTTTCAGGATGACCTCGAAGGTGGTCTTCTCTTCCGCCGCCGGAGCCGCTGCTCCGCCGGCCGATGGAGCCGCCGCCGCCGCCACCGGTGCTGCTGCGCTCACGCCCCATTTTTCTTCGAGTTGTTTTACCAGTCCAGCAATCTCCAGAACCGTTAGGCCGCTGAGTTGCTCCACCATCTTGTCTGTATCCGCCATTTTTATTTCCTCCAATTGCCGCTCCCGGGAGCTCCCGGAAAATTAAGCCCGGCAGCCGCCGGACCGGTCAGTGTTTGTTTTGTTGCTCGCCCGGCCTCGGTCGGGCGAAATCTGGTTAGGCCGAGCCCTCCGTTGCCGGGGGTTCTTCTTGGGCCGGTTCGGCCACCGCCGCAGCGGATTCCGCCGCAGGCGCAGCCGCCTCCGCTTCCGGAGCAATCGCTTCGACCTGGGGCGCTTCCGCCGCCGGGGCTTCTACGGCCGGCGCTACTTCCGCTTTGGGAGCTTCCACCTTGGC
>JBBRDU010000071.1:0-15488 GCA_038203615.1 Chthoniobacterales bacterium | reverse complement strand
TCCGGTCGCCACTTTCTCCGCCTGGTCGGCTGTCAGACTTCCCTCCGCGCCGGATGCCGAGGAATCAATGCTCAACCAGACCACGCCTTTGCCGGTGTACTCCTCCTGGAGCTTCTGCATGTTGCCGCTGCCGTAATGTTTTTTCACAAACGGGCATTCCGGGTTGAACCATTCGAGCACCACGTATTTGCCCTTGTATTGAGCGAGAGACTGCGTCTTCCCCTTCGAATCGGTCAGCGAAAAATCGGGCGCGGCACTGCCGACCGGCGGTGAATCGATGGCCAGAAGGGTGGTGGTGAGCAAGGAAGTGAGGATGGCAGTGATGGTTTTTGTTTTCATGATTAATGGGAAGCGACGGTGCGTGAAATGGATTCCAATTTGTCCAGGATCATACCCTTGGTCAGCAACTCGGGAAAAACAATCGGTTCATCCCGCTGGCCGGGGTAAAGGACATACAGTGGGACACCTGGCCGGCCAAAATGTTGCAATAATTTCGTGATTTCCGGATCGCCGTTGGTCCAATCCGCTCTGAGCTTGATGACATGGTGGCGCCGGAAACTTTCCCGCACCGCCGCTGTTTCCAGCACGCTGGCCTCATTAAACTTACAGGTGATGCACCAGGCGGCCGTGAAATCCACGAAGACGACGTGCCCCTGGCTTAATTCGCTCTGGAGCCGGGCCGGCGTGAACGGCTGCCAATCTCCGCTTTCCGTAGAACTGACCGCGGTCAGCTTGGCTGCGCTGAATTTTTCTCCGATAAAATAGAACCCGCTCGCGGCCAGGAGCAGCAGCATCACAATGATGGTGAGGGCCCGTGCCCGCCCCGATGCAACCGGCGTGATGAACGCGCCTTTCATCCAGCAGGCGATGCTGACAATCAGGAGAAAACTGGAAGCCCAGGTGACGGCTTCGAGGCCGCGTTGCGCGCCGAGCACGTAAAGCAGGAAGAGCAAAGTAGCGAGCAGAAGAAAGCCCATGAATTGCTTGACCCGCAGCATCCACGGGCCCGGCCGGGGCAGGAACCGGAGCCAGGCGGGTTGGGCGGAAAGGAGCAGATACGGCAGGCTCATGCCCGCGGCGATGGCCACGAACATGGCGAAGATGACGACACCCGACTGCGTGAAAGCGAATCCGAGAGCGGTTCCCAGGAACGGCGCGGTGCAGGGCGTCGCCAGCACCGTGGCAAACACACCCTGGAAAAACGAGGCGGAATCACCTCCCGCCGCGGTCGCGCCTAACAAGCCGCGGGTGGCCCGTTGCGGAAGCGAAATCTCAAACACGCCGAACAAGTTCAAGGCGAAGACGAGCACGACGACGCTCATCGAGAGCACGAAGTAAGCGTTCGTAAATTGAAAGGCCCAGGTGATCTGTTGGCCCGCGCTTTTTAATACGATCAACAGCAAAGCCAGTCCGAGGAACCAGGCAAAGATTCCGGCCGTGAAAGCCAGGCCGCTGCGCAGGATTTTGGCGCGGCTCTGCCCGGCTTGCTGGATGAATCCGAAAATCTTGAGCGAAATAACCGGCAATACGCAGGGCATCAGGTTCAGGATGAAGCCGCCGATGAATCCAAAGATGAGATAGGTGAGAAGACCGCGCGAAGGAGCCGGAGCCGACTGAACAACACCGCCCGATCTTCCGGCCGACGGGCTTTTCTCGATGCTCCACGCCGCGCGATCGCTGCCATCGAGCGCTTCGCCGAAAACCAGGAGCCCCGGCAGCGAAGTCACACTCGCATCGCCGGACTCGAGCGGAATCAGGAAGGTCACTTCCTGCGGTGTGCGCGATTCCACGGCCGGATGTCCGACCACAATTTTGTCATCGGGCATCGGAAAGAAATCGACCACTCGATGCCGCGCAAAGTCTTCTCCGCGCACCTTCAGATGCAGGTCGGCGCCGGATCGGGTCCAGGTCATGGACACCTGATCATTCGTCGGCAGATCCTTCGGGAGCAGCTGACGGTAGCGGTCGAACAACGTCCCATTGGCGCCGCTGCTTTCTCGGCCTGTCGGCAGCTCCATTTGAACGGCCGCGCTGCCCGGGATGCAGATCTTTTCGCAGACCAGCCAATTGGCGTCAGCCATCAGCTTCACTTTTTCTTCGGTAATCGCAGCGGGCGGCGTGATCTCCTGCATGAGCAGGACTTCATCGTGATAGCCATATGTCTTGATGTCGCCCGGATCATCGAATTTCAACGGGATGGGCCAATGAACGACCCCGGTTTTCCAGCCCGGCGGCAATTTCCATTTCAATTCAATGGGCAGGCCGGCGTCGCCCGAGAATTTCCAGTAAGTGTGCCAGCCCGGAGTAATCCGCAGAAGCAGGCCGGCCGTGAACGTCTTGCCCGGGACGATGGTGGAGGTGTCCGCGATCAGCTCCGCTTTGACCAGCTCATGGCCCTGATAAATCTGGGCATGCGCGGATTTGCTCGCGAGGCCGGACCACGCGAGCAAACCCACCCATAAACAAACCCAGCGCGTTGCCTGCACAGGGCTAATAGACACCAGCACGGGATTGCAGCAAAGGGTTGACCCTAAGACTCTGGCTCGCGAGATGCTGGCCAACGGGGATGCGAACGTTCCTAGCCCTTCTCATCGCCGGTGGCCTCGGCGCGCTTTTCTATTATCAAAAGCATCATGAAGCCGTCCCGGTTGCGGTCGAGACCACGGCCACGCCCGCCGCTTCGCATCCTTCCTCCGAACCGCCACCGCGCCCCGTCTCGGAACATAATTGGATGAAGCGGTCCCTCGACCGCGCGACCGATGTGAGAAACCAGGCGCGCACCCAGACCCAGCAGAGCCAGAATCCCTGACTCCAGAAGCACTACGTTCCTGCAGGCGTGGTCTCGATCCATGCGGCAGAATATGTCACCTTCCCATGGCCAGCAGCGTCATCCCTACAGAAACGTCCGGGAGAAGTGAACGCGGGCCTACGACAACGATTTATTGCGCCGCTTGCAGCCTGCTTCGCACCGCCGCCTTGAATGCAGCTGCGCTTAAATTAGGCTCGGCTGATGTGGGAGCGGTCCCCTCCCTACCGAGTCCAAGTTGCGCCACGCTTTTAACAGGCGCGCCTTCGTTGAGGGTGACAATTTCCTGACCAGCTTGATCGCGCTCGACGTGAAAACGGCCGTGCATGATTCCGACCAGGGGGACAACCTGAGTACCATTGTTTTCAACGAAGAGAATATCACGGTCGCCAACTTTGAATTTCGGGGCATCACTGATAGTCATTCCTTCGCCGCCCACGATCCCGCCAAACATCTGCATGGTATACGACTGACCGGGCACGCCCTTGAGTGAATCCTCTACGTTGAAAGTGATGTAGCTAATGATGTGACGTTGCGCGCCTTCGCCCACCCACTGCGAACGGACGTCGGTCACGCTCCCTTGGAATATGACTTCCGCCTGTTGCACTAATTGGTCGAAGGAAGGGGGAATGACCGTGGTGGCGAGTCCCACTTTGCTGAAGGTGATGAGGGCGGCGGCGAGAAGGAGGAGACGAGCTGTTTTCATACGAGTCTAAGGGGGATGCTACTTGGTGATCGTAACGCTGGCGGAAGGGAACGCCGATACGCTGTAACCGGTGCCACCGGTCAGCGTCATGGTGGCGGTCTTCGCTCTCTTTCGACCGCTGAGCGCGGTCAGGGTGACGTTGGCCGAAGTGGCGCCAGCCGGGATGATAAACTGGCTCGCACTGAGATTGTATTGGCTACCCTCTACGGCGCTTCCACCCATTGCGAAGTTCACCGCGACCGCCGCCAACGGATTGACGAACGAAGCGGTCACCGTGTAAGTGGCGGTGCCACCGGTGCGCACGCTGCTCGGCCCGGCAGAGAGAGTTACTGAAGGCACGACTGGCGTCGGGGTGGGCGTCGGGGTGGGCGTCGGGGTGGGCGTCGGGGTGGGCGTCGGGGTGGGCGTCGGGGTGGGCGTCGGGGTGGGCGTCGGGGTGGGAAAAGGAGTGGGCGTGGGGGTAGGAGTTGGACTCGGCGTGGGGGTGGGCGTGGGACTCGCACCTGGCGTTCCATACATGGATTGCGCTCCACTCACATCGTCCGAAGTAGGAGCTTCGACCGCGCTGATCATTGAATTCATGATCGCGCTGACATTCTGTCCATTCGTATCGGGGTGATCCAAACCTAGAGCGTGCCCCATTTCATGAATCAGAACCCGCCGGATATCACCGATGGCATAACGGTTGGATCCGAAACGCAACGGCCCGCGGTATGAATCCCAATTTTGATTAATATTAAAGATAATATCCGTTTCCAGCATCGTTCCATTGGCACTGGTGAAAACCTCATACGTGATGGCGAGAGTTCCCGAGCCAAACGAGTTCCCGAAAAAATTACTGGCGAAGAAAACGGAATTAATGCGGTCACCGGACGAGCGCGGAGCGCCTGGATTATTGACGGTCAGGAAAGTGAGGTGCTGCATGCTCGCATTCCAGAAAGTCGGGGCGGGGGAGGCGGCCACGTCCCATGAGGTATTTCCGTCGATCAACGTGCGGCCCGCACTGCCGAGCGACATTTGAAAAGTGATCGAGCTGTCAGCCGGCCAGGTCGGACCTTCCAGAATATAAGCGGATATTTTCGATGGCAGAAAGGCGCTTCCGAGGAGAAGAGTCGCGGCCGTGAGCAAACGGAGCCGGGGAGACGAGAAGGGGGCAGGAAACCTCATATAATTACTAGAAGCAGATGGTGTGCGCAGCCCCGGAAAAAACTTCGATCTTCGGAAAATCTCTGGTGCGAGGGAAAAGCGACATAACGGAGCACGGACGCAAATTTTCGGGGGATGTTTTTGAGGGGGAGTCAACGCAGGACGATGCGACGGGCCCGCAAACTGTTCATGTAATTAACGTCAAAACACCGAATTCGTCAGGACGTTTCACGGAACCAAGAAAATCTTGCCCGAATAGGGATCCTTTACCTTGCTTCCCGGAGCATACCCGCTCACGTCCACATACTTGCTCGGTTCGGAAGGGCTGAAAACATATCCGGGCTTGTCCGGCACCTGCTTCGCCGTGGGGAAACTCTGTTCGGGAGCGGCATTTGCCCGGGCAGGTGTCGACTTTGCTTTTGGCGTCGCGGCGGCCGCGGTCGTATTTTGCGTAGGGCGAGGACTGGGCGACGGCGAAGCGCTCGCTCCGTAATGAGTGCTGCGATGGGGTGGCAGGGCCGTAACCGGACTCGGGCGCGGGCGCGCAAATCCCGCCGAACGAGTCGTAGTCACCGTGGTGACGGTCCTGCCTGTGGGCACCGGCGTGGGCGACGGGTGATGAAAAAGGCGGAACGGCGCGGTGGCCACATGATAGGACCCGACAGCGGCATCATGCGCAGCGCCGCACCCGGAAAGAAAAAGCGCGCTGGAAAAAAATAGCAGTGCGACTGGCCTCACCGTTGTGTTTATACGATGTCCGCAGACGGAAGCAACCTTCGTAAGGGACTGCGTTGGAATCGCCGCCCCCTCTTTCATCATTTGCCACAACGTCACCGTGGCGGCAGAGCAACGGCATCTTGCACAAACTGATCGATCTGATCGTCCGTGGTGGCCCACGAACACATCAGTCGATAAATATCCGGCTCGAGAAATTTGTAGAACTGCCAGCCTCGTTCGCGCAAGCCGGCTACGAGCGGATCGCGCAAGCGCAAAAACAGGGCACTGCTTTGCACCGGAAATTCCGCGCTCCAACCGACCCGGCTTTGCAATTGTTCGGCTAAACGCGCGGCCGCGGCGTTGGCGTGCCGCGCCTGGTGCAGCCAGAGGTCATTGCTCAGCAGCGCATGCCACGGCGCCGCCAGAAAACGCATCTTGGAGGCGAGTTGGCCCGCCTGTTTCGCGCGATACTCGAACTCAGCAGCCAATTCCTTCCGGAAAAAGACCACCAGTTCCCCGGCGGCCAGCCCATTCTTGGTGCCTCCGAACGAAAGTGCATCCACCCCCGCTTGCCATGTCATCGCCTTCGGCGCGCAATCGAGCGTGACGAGCGCATTGGCGAAACGCGCACCATCCATGTGAACGAGCAGGTCGCGGGCGCGCGCGAAATCCACCACCGCTGCCACTTCACCGCAGTCGTAAACCGTCCCTAACTCCGTCGCCTGCGTCAGGCTAACGACACGCGGTTTGTGGGAATGCAGGTCGCACTGCCGCGCCACCACCGCGCAGGCTTCCGTGAGATCGATCTTTCCGTTAGCGCCGCCAACCGCGAGCAACTTGGAGCCGTTCGTGAAAAATTCCGGCGCCCCGCATTCGTCCGTTTGGATGTGCGCGTATTGATGGCAGACGATGCTGTGAAAGGGCTGGCCCACTTGCGCCAGTGTCAGCGCGTTCGCAGCCGTGCCGTTAAAGACGAGATAGACCTCGCAATCCGTTTCAAAGATCTGGCGGACGCGGTCGCATAGTTGCGACGTCCAGGGGTCGAGTCCGTAGGAAGCAGCCGCCCCTCGGTTCGCTGCGGCGAGAGCCTCCCACGCTTCCGGGCAGATCCCGGCCGTGTTATCGCTCGCGAAATCATAACGCTGGTCCCCCTGCTCCATCGCACCTTGCTAATCGACTTCGGCACGGGCGGCAAATGGGAAGCGCCCCCCGCCAGCGAGAGTTTGCCTGACGAACCTGAGCCCTGGGCCTCAGAATCCGCCAGGCAAATCACCTCTACTTGCTCCCCGAATTCTTACGAGCAGCCGCGCAACAGGAAGATCAAAAACAAAACCGGAATCGGAATTCCGATCAGCCAAAGAAGGATGTATCCCATCGCGCCCTTTTCATTCGCTCTCTTGGTAATTTTCATGTGATTAATTAGTTAGCCTTCCTAACATTCACTTCGGATGCGGCCGGCCCGCTGCTCGTGTGCTTGTCCTGTTTGGATTCCAAGCCACTGTGGCCGGGAAAGTTAGAGTTCATCTCGATTCCGTCTTAGCCGGTAAATACGGAAACAATGCGCCGCAGGCCGGCCCAACCGGAGCGCAGTTTCCATAAATGTCACACTTTTCAGCATGAACAGAGGGGGGGGGGCGAAGGGGATTTGCGCAGGCCGCTTCCTTCCCCTTTGCCTTGAGAAGGCGCCCAGCGTAACATCATTTTCCCTTATGAGTGAACTCCAGGCCGCAGTGGAACGTCGCGGCCAACGCATTTTCGAATTGGTCGATCGCCATCCCGAATCGATCTTCAGCAAGGCCGGCTTCTATCAGCGCATGATGGCGCTCTCCATGCGCGACGAACATTTCAAGGTTCAGATGTTCCGCTTTGTCGATGTCCTGGCCTCGCTCCGGCGCGGTGGAGAAATCGTTAGGCATCTGGAGGAATATTTCGCCGACACCAGCAACGGCCTGGCTCCCGTCGTCCAAACCGGCGTCCGCCTGGCCCGCCTCGCCCCCTGGGTCAGCGGCCAGGTCTTGCGCTGGAACGTTGCCGGCATGGCCCGCCAGTTCATTGCCGGCCGCAATCCGCAGGATGTCATGCGTACCCTGCGCAAACGTCAGCGGCAGGGCATCGGTTTTACCGTCGACCTGCTCGGCGAAGCCGTGGTGAGCGAGAAAGAGGCCACCGAATACTCGGCCCGCTGCTTTGATCTTCTCGAGGGACTGGCGCGTGCGACCAGCCGCTGGCGCGATCCGCTCGGGGAAAACTCCGATCTTTTCCCGGTCGTAAACCTCTCTGTGAAAATTTCGGCGCTTTATTCTCAAATGAACCCGGCCGACCCGGCCGACGCCATCGATCACCTCGCCCCCAAACTGCGGCCGCTTCTGCGCCGAGCCCGCGAGCTCGGCGCCTTTGTCAATTTTGACATGGAGAGTTACGCCCACAAAAACACCACGCTCGAGCTCTTTAAAACCCTGTTTCAGGAACCCGAATTCGTGGATTGGCCGCACGCGGGAATCGTCGTGCAGGCCTACTTGTGCGATTCAGGAAAAGATCTGGCGGATCTCATCGCCTGGGGTCGCGCGCGCGGCACCCGGTTCACTGTCCGGCTGGTCAAGGGCGCCTATTGGGATTACGAGCGCATCAAATCAAAACAGAACGGCTGGCCCATCCCGGTCTATCAAGAGAAGGCGGGCAGTGACGCTAATTTCGAGGCGCTTACCCGTGTCTTGCTCGAGAACGAGTCAGTTGTGACCGCGGCCTTCGGCTCACACAACGTCCGGAGCATCGCGCACGCCCAGGCTCTGGCCGAGGAACTCGGCATCGAGCGCAGCCGTTTCGAATTCCAGCTGCTTTACGGAATGGCCGGCCCAATCAAGCGCGCCCTCGTCGATATGGGATATCGCGTTCGCGAATATTCCCCGGTGGGCGAGTTGCTCCCCGGCATGTCCTACCTGGTTCGCCGCCTGCTCGAGAACACTTCGAACGAAGGTTTCCTGCGCGCCAAGTTTTCCGACAATGCCTCGGAAGAATCTTTACTGCGCGACCCCGCCGGACTCGTTAGTCCGAACGGAGCCAAAACCCCCGAGCGCGCCCTCCGCGGTTACGAGCAGGACGACGAGTTGAATGGTGCGTCGCATGAGCCGCCCCCGGGCGACAACTACGAAAATGCGTCGCTCATTAATTTTGTGCACCGCGAATCGCAGGACAAAATGCGCGCAGCCTTGCAGGAGGTCCGCGCCGGTCTGGGGAAAAAATATCCTCTCGTCATCGACGGCGACAAAGTTTGGACGAACAAAACGATCGCTTCGATCAACCCCACCATGCCGGATGAAGTGGTCGGGCACGTCGCGGAAGCGGGCATCCCGGAAGCGGAGCGCGCCGTCGAAGTCGCGCGCGAAGCGTTTCATCAGTGGAGCTTTACCCCCATGGAAGAGCGCGCCCGCTTGCTCGAGCGCGTGGCGGCCATCATGGACCGGCGCCGCTACGAGCTTTGCGCACTGGAAGTTTACGAAGTCGGGAAAGCCTGGGCCGAAGCCGATGGCGACATCCGAGAGGCTATGGATTTTTGTCTCTTCTATGCGCAGCAAATGCGTTTGCGCGGACGGCCGCGCCTGACCCAACACGTGCTTGGCGAGGAAAGTTATCAGCATTACTGGCCGCGCGGCGTGGCCCTCGTCATCGCCCCGTGGAATTTTCCCATGGCCATCCTTTGCGGCATGGTTTCGGCCGCACTCGTCACCGGAAACACCGTCATCATGAAGCCGGCCGAGCAAGCGGCCGTGTGCGGCGCCCTGCTCATGGAAATTTTTGAGGAGGCCGGTATCCCCGACGGCGTTCTCAATTTTCTTCCCGGCAAAGGTTCCGTCATGGGCGCGCATTTGGTCGATCACAAGGACGTGGACGTGATCGCCTTCACCGGCTCGCGCGAGGTGGGCCTTCGCATTTGGGAAAGCGCCGGCCAAACCCGACCCGGCCAGCGCGAACTCAAACGCGTGGTTTGCGAAATGGGCGGCAAGAATGCCGTCATTATCGATTCCGACGCGGACCTCGATGAAGCCATTGTCGATTCCGTTTATTCCGCGTTTGGCTATCAGGGGCAGAAGTGTTCCGCTTTATCTCGACTCATTGTGCTCGAGGAAAACTACAGCCGCGTCATGGACCGTTTGCTTTCCGCTGCGGCCAGCCTGCGTCTCGGCAACCCGGAGGAACCAGGCATCACCGTCGGTCCAGTCATCGATGCCGCCGCTTACAAGCGCATCCAGGAATATATTGAGATCGGCAAGAGCGAAGCCATGCTCGCCTATCAAAAAGGCGATGTGCCGGACAAGGGCTACTTCATTCCGCCGACCATTTTCGCCAATGTCACCCCCGAGATGCGCATCGCGCGCGAAGAAATTTTCGGCCCCGTTCTCTGTGTTCTGAAGGCGCGTGATCTGACCGAAGCCATCCGAATGGCCAACAGCACGGAATTCGCGCTGACCGCCGGGTTTTTCTCGCGCAGCCCAGCCAATATCGAGCGAGCCAAGGCGGAACTGGTGGCCGGTAACGTCTACATCAATCGCTCCTGCACCGGCGCCGTCGTGGGCCGGCATCCCTTCGGCGGATTCAAAATGTCCGGCGGCGGAACCAAAGCCGGTGGCGAAGATTACCTTCTGCAATTCGTCGTTCCGCGCGTTGTGACCGAAAATATCATGCGCCACGGCTTTGCCCCCGAATCCACCCCACTCTATCGCGACGAGTTTCTGCCCGGACGCTAACCTCCCGGACGCGGCACTGGTATAAGTTTCAAAAGGTCATTCTCGTGCGGGAAGGTTAGATAAACCGGCATCGCATCTTCGATCTCACGGCGGTCCTGCCCAGGGGTGTCATCCCGAGCACAAGCGAGGGACCTCCCTCGCACTCTGGGGATCACACAAGGTGCATGGCGGGACGCCGATTATATGGGGGATCCCTCGCCGTCTGCGCTGGCTCGGGATGACAGACCTTGGCTGCCTGCTCGCGTAAGCTTTCGGAGTTGAGCGTTGGCTTCGCCCTCTTCCACTTCCTAACGACCTCTCCAAGCTTCGCCGCTAAGGATGGGGCCTGCTGTAAAGCTGCACCACCGTCACGACCATCGAAATGAGGGGCCAGGCCGAGACCAGCGCGAGTAAGCTGAGCACAAATAACTCTCGCTTCTGTTCGCGCGCCGATTCGCTCAAGAACTGACGGCTCAGGTTCCGAAACCGTCGATTTTCGTCATCGTGGGGAGAGGAAAACCCGAGCGAAAAATTGCAGCCGGATTGAAAGAAATATCCGGGGCATGGCAAGGTGCGGGCGGGCGAGCCTTGCTCGTCAAAGCAGGGCCTGCGGCGAGGCGAAACCAACGGCATCTCCGGTTTCATACGGGGGACTTAAAGCTTGGATCGTTCCAAGAAGATGCCACATCCAGAATCGCTCTAAAATCGCCGGCCAAAAATCTCCCGGTAGAATGAGACTTCGTCGAGCCAACGAATACCCGGCCCAATCCTCAACCCCGGCTCGCTTCCGCACTCTTCCTGTCTCATCATGCAAGCATGCTTTATGTGATCGCGACGCCGATCGGAAACCTGGGCGACATCACGTTGCGCGCGCTCGAAGCGCTCAAGAGCGCGGACGTGATCGCCGCCGAAGACACCCGGCATTCCGGGATGTTGTTGAAGCACTTTCACATCGCCAAGCCGCTCCTCAGCTATCATGAGCACAATGAGGCAATGCGCACCGCGCAGCTCGTCGAGCGGCTCGCCGCCGGCCAAACAGTCGCCCTCATCACGGACGCCGGGCTCCCGGGAATTTCCGACCCGGGCGGGCGGATCATTCATGAATGCATCCAGCGAAGCCTGCCGTTCACCATCATCCCCGGAGCCTCCGCCGTTCTGACTGCTCTGGTCGGCTCCGGGTTTTCCACGGAAAAGTTTTTCTTCGGCGGTTTCCTTCCTCCGAAAAGTGGCGGGCGCGAGCGTGATTTACGGACGGCAGCCGCCCGGGAGGAAACCTCCATTTTTTTTGAGTCGCCCCATCGGCTGATTAAGACACTCTCCGCCGCTGGAGAAATCATGCCGGAGCGGTTACTTTGCGTAGCGCGCGAGTTGACGAAAAAGTTCGAGGAATTCCGGCGCGGGACGGCGGCCGAATTGCAGGCTCATTATAAGGCGCGCCCGCCCAAGGGCGAAATAGTGCTCGTCATCTCAGGCCGGGAGGATTGACCTCGATCGCCTGCGCCCGATAGTAAGTGCAAGAGAGGTGGTCCCGAGAACCGCCCCTACCTTTTCCGCTTGTCAAAGGCCCGCATCTGTGGAAGTTTGCGCGGCTTTTCCCCAAGAGCATCTTCTTCCTATGGCTTACGCAATTATCAAAACCGGTGGCAGACAATATCGCGTCGCAGAAGGCGACACGATTGACGTGGATCTTCTCGATATCGAAGCCGGGAAACAGGCCACTTTCGGCGACGTTCTGATGCATTCGGATGGCGACCAGGTGACGCATGGCAGTCCCCTCATTTCCGGGGCCAAAGTGACGGGCGAAGTGGTGGAACAGCGCAAGGACAAGAAGGTCATCGCCTTCAAATACCGCCGCCGCAAAGGCTATCACCGCACGGTCGGTCATCGGCGCAAGCTGACCCGCGTCAAGATCAAGAGCATCAGCGTGAGCGGGGCCAAGAAAACGGCCGCGGCCAAGAAAAGCGCGGAATAATTCTCCCAACTCCCAACCACCACCCTCCTCATGGCTCATAAAAAAGGACAAGGCAGCGTTAAGAACGGCCGCGATAGCGTCAGTAAACGGCTCGGCGTGAAAAAATTTGGCAGCGAGATGGTAGTGGCCGGCAACATCATCATCCGGCAGCGGGGCACCAAGTTCACGCCTGGCAAGAATGTTGGGCTGGGACGTGATTACACTATTTTTGCCCTAGTCGACGGGAATGTGCGTTTCGATCGCGCCGGTCGCCGCGTCAATGTCGACCCTTTGGCGGCTTCCCCGTAATTTTTACAGTCACTTTCACCTGGCGGATCGATTCATCGATCGTGCACGCAACCGCACCGCGGTATAACGAGTTTCGCCCATGAAATATAAGACTTACCTCCTTTTCGGCGCCCCCGGCAGTGGCAAAGGGACCCAGGGCAAGACACTCGGAAGTATCCCGCGCTTTTATCACTGCCCCTGCGGAGATGTTTTCCGATCCATTGATACCCGCACCACGGTGGGCCAAGCCTTTCTTGAATACTCCAGCAAAGGCCAGCTCGTTCCGGATGAAATCACGGTCGAGCTTTGGAAAGAAGCGATCGATGCCGCGGTCGACGGACATCAGTTCAAGCCGGATATCGATACCCTCGTGCTCGATGGCATCCCTCGGAATGTGAGCCAGGCCAAGATCATGGAAGCGATGATCGACGTCGGAAAAGTTTTTCATCTCTCCTGCCCGAACCGTGAGACTCTTTTTTCCCGCCTGAAGAAACGGGCCTTGAAAGATAATCGACTCGACGACGCCAACGAAGAGGTCATCCAGCGTCGCCTCGCCATTTACGACGAGGAATCGAAGCCCGTTCTGAGTTACTATCCCAAGGAATGCGTCAGTGTAATTGACGCCACGCAGCCGCCGGCCAAGGTTTTGTTCGATATTCTAGCCAGCGTGAACGGCCTGGATGGACAGCATGAGCCAGCAACAGTTTGAAAATTTCACCGCCTCGAGTCTCTATTGCCAGAAGTGCAAGGCGGCCATGCCCGTGCGCGAGCGGCTCCTCCTAGTCCTGCCCAACAAGGAAATCTTCGATTATCTCTGCACCGGTTGTGCCTCTTCGGTCGGCCAGCGCGAAGTCACCGCCGGCGAGAAAATGATGGCTCAAGCCACGGCTCCCAGACGTCCGCGCCGCATCCCCCTGCCAGCGCGGCAGCCTTAGCGCGGAATGCGCATTCTCTTCATCGGCACGGGTGAGATCGGCGTGCCGGTCTTGCGCATGATTCAGCAATCCCCCGGGCACGAACTCGTCGGAGTGGTCACGCAACCCGACAAGCCGGTCGGGCGCGACCAGCACATCACCGCACCTCCCATCAAGCAAGCCATGGGGACGACAGGAATTCCGATCCTGCAGCCGGCGCGCATCAAGGCCGACGACGCCGTCGCGCAAATCGCAGCCCTGCATCCCGACGTGATCGTAGTGATGGCCTATGGGCAGATCCTTCCGCGCGCCGTGCTCGAGATTCCACGTCTCGCGTGTCTCAATTTGCATGCTTCCCTGCTCCCCCGGTGGCGCGGGGCCGCACCCATCCAGGCGTCCATCGTCGCGGGCGATGGTGCAACCGGTATCACGGTTATGTACATGGACGAAGGGCTCGATACCGGAGACATCCTTCTCCAGCGCACGACGGAGATCACAGCGTCCGAGACCGGCGGGTCTTTGCATGCCCGGCTCGGCGCCCAGGCGCCCGCGGCATTGCTCGAGGCGCTCCGACTCATCCTTCCTGGTCCGGCCCCGCGAGTCCCGCAGGAGAACACACGGGCGACATTGGCTCCGAAACTCAGCCGCGAGGATGGCCGGATCGACTGGACCGAATCGGCCGAGACCATCGAGCGCAAGATTCGCGCGTACCATCCGTGGCCCGGAGCATTCGCAGCGATAAAAGACGCCTCTGGCAAATCACGGAATTTGAAGATTTACTCCGCCGTGATTGTAGAAGACAAGGCGACGCCCGGAACCATCATCCACGCGGACGAGCGCGGACTAGTCATCGCCGCGGGGGACCGGGCCCTGTCCATGCAGGAAGTGCAGCTGGAAGGAAAACGCCGCATGAGCGCAGCCGAGTTCCTCCGTGGCACCCGCATGACGCGCTAATCGGAGGGCCGGTTGGACCGGCCGACTTTCGTTGATCAGGAGAGGTTCTTTCCCCATCAATGTTTCATCCGTTTCCATCTGTGGCTGAACAATCGTTTGCCCGGTAGACGCCCGCCGCGTTCGTTTTCCTTTGCAAACATCCTCCCACTCTTGTTTCATCTCCCTCGCCATGAAGACTGAAGCACCTGCTTACAAACGCATCGTGCTGAAGTTGAGCGGAGAAGCCCTGCGCGAGGCCGGTGGGCGCGATAACATTTCGCCGCCGGTCGTGCGCACGATCGCCGAGCGCATCCAGGAAGTGCACAGCCTCGGCGTGCAGATCGCCGTCGTCATCGGGGGCGGCAACATCTGGCGCGGGCTGACCGCGGCCGGACGCGGCATGGACCGCACGACGGCGGATTACATGGGAATGCTGGCTACGGTGATTAATGGCATGGCCCTGAAAAGCGCGCTCGACGACCTGGGCGTGGAGACGCGCGTGCAAAGCGCCATCGAAATGAAGAACGTGGCCGAGCCCTTCATTCTGGGACGCGCCATTCGTCATCTCGAGCTCGGGCGCGTCGTCATTTTCGTGGCCGGCACGGGGAATCCTTATTTTTCCACGGACACGACCGCGGCTCTGCGCGCCAGTGAAATTCGGGCCGACGTGATTTTGAAAGCGACCAAGGTGGACGGCGTCTACGACCGCGATCCGAACAAACATGCGGATGCGCAGCGCTACGATCGGGTCACCTACACGGAGGCGTTGACGAAACGCCTGCAGGTGATGGACTCCACCGCCTTCAGTCTTTGCATGGACAATAAAATCCCCATGATCGTTCTCGATATGAACCGGCCCAGCAACATCCGGGACGCGGTTCTCGGGCGCAAAGTCGGCACGCTCGTTTCCGGCGAGACCGAGTCGGCCAAACAAAACTGATCTTATGAGCACAGATGACATCCTTCTCGAAGCGGAAATGACGATGGACAAAAGCGTCGACTATATGGTGCACGAGTTCGCCGGCGTCCGCACGGGCAAGGCCTCCCCGGCCCTCGTCGAGAATGTGGACGTGCAGGCCTATGGCTCCACCATGAAGCTGAAGCAGCTCGCCCTCATCACCACCCCGGAACCCCGCCTGCTTGTCGTGCAGCCGTTTGACGCCAGCACCGTGCAGGATATCGAGCGCGCCCTGAAGGAATCCAAGATTGGCATCACCCCGGCGGTAGACGGCAAACTGATCCGCCTGCCCATCCCGGAACTCTCGGAAGAACGGCGCAAGGAACTGGTGAAATCGTTAGGTAAAAT
>JBBRDU010000070.1:0-15489 GCA_038203615.1 Chthoniobacterales bacterium | reverse complement strand
CGTAATGGGTCACCTGGTAAAACTTGCCCGAGAAATTGGCGGGGTGTCCGTGCGTGAGATGGCCGCCGTGGGCCAGGTTCATGGTCAGAATCCGGTCGCCTGGTTTGATGGCCGAGAAGTAGACGGCCATGTTCGCTTGCGCCCCGCTGTGCGGCTGCACGTTGACGTGGTCGGCGCCGAACAAACGCTTGGCGCGATCGATGGCCAGCTGCTCCGCCACATCGACATTTTCGCAACCGCCATACCACCGTTTGCCAGGGTAACCTTCCGCGTACTTGTTCGTCAGGACACTGCCTTGCGCTTCCATGACAGCCCGGCTGGTGAAGTTTTCCGAGGCGATCAGTTCAATATTTTCTCGTTGCCGTTTCTCCTCGGCGCTGACGACGTCGAAAATCTCCGGGTCGACCCGGCGCAAGGCATCGCCGTAGACGCGGGAGTTGGAACCGGCAGACCCGGATGATGTTGGTGGCGGAAGATCTCCCATGGATTGATAAGCAGCGCCGCCCGAGCGCGCGAGGCCCGGCCGGACGAGTTCACTTTGTTCTACGAAGGCGAGAACGCTCGGTAAAGCGTTTTTGATCGTGCGCGCGCAAGCTTCGTAGATATCGCGGCTCATCCCGATCGGGTCCGGCACGTCGCGCCAAACAGTGGTGCCGATCTCTTCGAATTCGCGCAGCAGATACGCTTTGTCGGCGCCATGCGGAAAGAGCAGATGAATGGTTTCCAAGTGTGCGCCGGTCATGGCGAAGATATGAGTGGCGCAGTCGACCAGGGTGGCGGTAAGGGGCTGGCTGCGCAGACGACTGATATCGACTCCTTCGTCCTGGCAGACTTGTACAGCGTAAAGACTGGGGGGTTGACCGCACACGGCATGCACCCCGGCCGAGGCCACCTCGATATCTTTGTGGTTGGCGATGAGGCGGTGAAAAAGCCCCTCGGCAATGGGGCTGCGGCAAATGTTACCAGTGCAGACGAAGAGGACGCTTTTCACAATGCGCGCCGCGCCAGCGTACGCAAAAGCAACCTAGAATTGAACAAGTTCAAGTCAATCGCCGCTTGTTGAAAAGGTGGCCGGAAATACCTTTCCCCATGCTTCAGACTGCACCGAAGGCGACGGTTACCGGCGATTACGATCGGCGCTGGATGAGCGATGATTATTTTGATCTGATCGTTTGGTATCGGCCATCCGGAGCCATTCATGGTTTTCAACTTTGCTATGGCAAGCCGCGTTGGGAGCGTGCGCTTACCTGGATTCGCGGCCGCGGCTTTTCCCACACGGAAATCGATGCCGGCGAGGATCAGGCCTTGAAGAACAAGGCGCCAATCATGGTCCCCGATGGCGCCTTTCCGGTCGAGGAGGTGATGCGCGAGTTTGAACGCCGCTCCCGCGAATTGCCGGGAAAGTTGCGGCGGCTGGTGTCGCGAAAGATGACTCAATTCAACGGCCGCGGCTTTCGGCGCACGCTTCTCAGCCTCGCCGTTTTCACGGCCCTCCTCGGCGTGGCGGTGACGATCCTCCATGGCCTTTGGCAATGTCCGGCGCCCGGGGGCAGGCGAAAACGGTAGACCGGAGCGGCGCTCCATAGGTGGAAATCGACCCGGGGGCCGGTTGTGCGGAAAGACTCGAATCAGAATCCGAAGCTCAAGGTGGCAACGGTTCACCGGAGCGCTGAACTGGCGGTGCCGCCGAGGCGTGCGTAAGATGCGGCCATGCCTTCCGCATGGAAACGTCTGCGTTACCGGCTCGAATGGTTCGGCCTCGTCCTTGCCACCAAGCTAGTGCCGCTGCTTTCGCGCCGGGCCTGTTTCCAACTGGCCCAGTTTCTCGGCGCGCTCATTTCCGTGCTCGACGGACACGGACGCAAAGTCGCGCTGAGCAATCTCGAGATCGCCTTGCCGGAACTCTCGATCGCGGCGCGCCAAAGGATCGCGCGCGAATCGTTTCAGCATTTTGCTAGAACCATGCTGGACCTCCTCTGGAGCCCGCGCCTGACGCGCGCCAACGTTTCGCGCTACGTGGAGTTTGAAAATTTCGAGGAGATCGCGCGCACGACCGGACCGGAGCGCTGCTTCATCATGGCCTGTTATCATTACAGCAACTTTGAATGGGTTGGGATTGCCGGAGGTTATTCCGGGATTGTTGGGACGGTCCTCTCCCAGGAGTTCAAGAACGAGCTGCTTGGCCCGGTTTTCAAAGGGCTCCGGGAAGGACCCGGCCACGAGTTTGTGCCGCGCCAACGTGGTATCCTCCGCCTTTACAAGGCTCTGCAGCGCCAGCGCACCATCGCGCTTTTGGTCGATCTGACCATTCCGCCCAGGCAGGGTGCCGTGGCCATCGATTGCTTTGGGCTAAAGACCAGTGTCACCTCCGCGCATGCCTGGCTGCACCAACGGACCGGCATCCCGATTATCCCGACCCATTGCGAGCCGCTGCCGAAGGGACGCTATCGCATCGTGTTTCACCCGCATATCGAGAGCACTCCGGCGATGACGCATCTTCAGATCGCACAGGCTTGCTGGGATTCTTTTGAGCCTTATCTGCGCGAGCACCCGGCTCCCTGGCTCTGGATGTATAAACACTGGCGCTATCGCCCCTCCGACGCCGACCGGCCGTATCCGTCCTACAGCCATATTCTTGAGCGGTTCGATGTCGTCCTGGCGAAGCAGCGCGCCGCGGCCGACACCGGATCCGGCTCGACCCGCCCGGGCGAACCGTTGGCCCATTGTTGACAAAGGCGCTTCTCGCTCGTCCAATAGCCTTATGCGCACTGCCTCCCGATTCCTTTGCCTGAGTGGCATCCTCGCCCTCCCGTTCCTATCCAGCTGTTCGACTGGACCAATGGCCTCGCACGGCGGCGGAAATTATCATGTCACGGCCTACAAGCCGAACGATCCCTCTAAAGTACGCGTCAAAGTTTCACTCTCGAAACAAAACATCTACGTCATGGAAGGTGATCGCTGCCTCATGGCGGTGGCTTGTTCCGTGGGCATTCCGGCCAAGCCGACCCCGCGAGGTAGTTTTACGATCTATTCCAAGCAGGAGCATAAGCGCTCCGGTTCCTACGGATTCAGTGTCCAGGGCAACAGCGTGGTGCCATCGACCGGTGGTGGCGCGGGTCGTTACGTCGGATATCCCATGGGCTACTGGTGCGAGTTCGCGCCCGCTTATGGATTCCACCAAGGCTTCGTTCATCCGGTCCCGCGGAGTCACGGTTGCATCCGGCTTCATGGAGAAGCGGCCCCCAAATTTTTTGCCCTGGTCCACATCAGCACGCCGGTCAACATCTCCGCAACGCAACCCGAAGATGCCACCCTCGCGGCAAGGGTCCTGCGAGTGGATGATTCGCGGGCTCCGGATCCCGATCCGCGTTTCATGGTTACGGACGCAGCTTTCACCAAGCCCAGCGGACAATTGCTCGAATAGAGCCGGCCGCGGCGCCCACGCCGCAAATTCCAGTGAGTACTAATCTGATCTCCAGCGGCACGACGGCGCGCGAGAAAGTAAACTTGCGCACGCCCGACGTGATGGCGGCGGTGCAGCAGCAGGTCGAAGCGCATTATCGCAGCGATATTGTGGACAAGGTTCGGCGCGCCGGCGGAATCATCTCGGTGGGGAATACGACGGTGCGTTTGGCCAAGCAATTTGGGTTTTGCTACGGCGTCGAGCGTGCCATCGACCTGGCCTATGCCGCCCGCAAGGTTTTCGCAGATCGGCGTCTCTTTATCGTCGGCGAGATCATTCATAACCCGGAGGTGAACGAACAAATTTCGTCGTTAGGCATCAAGAATCTGATGGGCACGAACAAGCAGGCGGATATTTCCGACCTCGGACCGGAAGACGTCGTGATCGTGCCCGCCTTCGGGACGGAGCTTTCCATCCAGCAACAAATCAAAGAGCGCGGCTGCCAGATCGTGGACACGACTTGCGGCGACGTCATGAGCGTTTGGAAACGGGTTCGCAAGTATGCCAGCGAATCCGCCACGTCCATCATCCACGGAAAAGCCGAGCACGAAGAGACGAAGGCGACCAGTTCGCGCGCGCTGGGGGATGGGAAAGGTCATTACCTCGTGGTCTTGACCCTGGCCGACACCGATTACGTTTGCGATTACATTCGGCACGGCGGCGAAAAGCAGGTCTTCCTGGAAAAATTTCGCGGTGCCTATTCGCCCGGATTCGACCCGGATGTGCATCTGCAAACCGTGGGCGTGGCCAATCAGACCACCATGTTGCGTGGAGAGACGGAGGAAGTTCAGCGACGAATTCGTCAGGCCATCGCCGACCGCGATGGAGCGGAAGGGGTCGCGAAGAATTTTCGGTTCTTCGACACGATCTGCGGCGCCACCCAGGAGCGGCAGGACGCGCTGCGCGAGTTGTTAAATGTGAAAATGGATCTGCTCTTGGTGGTGGGCGGATACAACAGCTCGAACACATCGCACCTGGCTGAAATGGGCGAAGAAAAGCTGCCCACTTATTTTGTGCTCAATGCCTCCCGGCTCGTTTCTCCAGAAGAGATTAAGCACTACGATCTGCACCAGAAATCGGAAGTGATCGCGCGCAACTGGCTGCCAAAGGGACCGGCGGTAGTGGGCATCACGGCGGGCGCTTCCTGCCCGAACAACCTGATTGAAGAAACCCTCATCCGGTTGTTCGAACTGCGCGGGATTTCGCCGGAGCAGCTCGACGCCGCAGCCTAGGGGGCCACGCACGTCGTTCACGGCGGAGCGAAATTCCGGGGAGCACAGGCCGCTGGCCTGTGGCGTTGGGCGGCCTCGCCCAACGCGTCGCGTGAGATCGCTTTCATCGCTCGTGAAATCATTTCGCCTAGTGGTTCGCGGCGAGCCGCCGCGAACGACAGGCCAGCGGCCTGTGCTCCCCCCCACGGGAGCGCGCGGCATCAACCCCGGGTGAGAACGACCCGGCGTGCAGCGCTTCCCTTGCAAATTCCTAGGGAGACGCAACGCGCGAATGCTTTAAAGCGCGCCACGGCCTCTCGCTCGGAGAAGCGGAGGCAAGAGAATGAGTTGCGCTCGGTCGTTCCCCAGACAACTGTCTGCGCCATGCTCGAGTATGAGCTTTATCTCCCTCTTCATTACAACGACGGCCGGCCCATCGACCCTGAGAAACTAAAGAATCTCAAGAAACGTCTGGTCGACGAGTTCGGTGGGCTCACCCATTTCCGACAGGAAAATGAAGGTCTCTGGAAGATTGGAGAACATACCTTTCGCGATCGCATCGAAATCGTACGCGTGCTGGCGAGTGACGAGGCGTCCGCCCGGAATTATTTTACACAGCTCAAAGCGGACTTGACCAAGGAATGGAGTCAGCAGGATTTCCTGATCGTGAGCCGCCAGGTCGCTGCGGTTTGAGCCGATTCAATCCGCATTAAGTGTGATGGATCGCGATCCACCTCTTACCCCATCTCTCCAAGAGCCTTCCGCACGGCTTCTTCGATTTTATGGACGCCGTCGCCTCCCAGGATGGCGTCCACGCCCTCAAGTCGCCGGATCAGATCGATCACTTCACTTCTTGCATACGGTCCGCCCGCCGCCGCGCAAAAGTGGGTCCGGCATCCGAACGGGCGGTTCTCGTAAATGAGACAATCTCCGGTCGCTGTTTCCAACATGGGACACGCCCCGGAACTCGCTTCCGGCAGACGGGTGCGACCAGTCTGACGCAGCGCCCGCGCCGCCACCATCGCTTCGCCCTTGGTGAGCAGGGGAGTGCGACCGGTCAGCTTGAAGTGGCAGCATTCCCTGACCCGCACGCAGTTGCGATCGAGCGGGCGTTGCGCCAGCTCCGCGTAAACGGCCCGCACTTCGGCCCAGGCCGATGGCTCCGCCGTTTCACACTCGTTAGGTCTTTTCATCTTCTCTGGCCATGGCTTTACCAGCGATCCACCCCGTTGTCCACGCGGCCTGAAAATTAAAGCCGCCCGTAATGCCGTCGATATCAAGTAACTCGCCCGCGAAATAAAGACCGGGGATCAGCCGGCTCTGCATGGTCTTAAAATCGACTTCGCGCAGGCTGACGCCGCCACAGGTGACAAACTCCTCTTTGTTAAGCGATTTTCCGTCCACGTGCAGTTCGGTGCGATTGACGGCGGTCGCCAGTTGGTTGGCCTGCGCCCGGGTGAGCCGGCCCCATGTCGTCTCCTCGTTGACGCCGGCAAGAAGCGCGAGCTGCTCCCACAATCGGGCCGGGACCGATCCGAGTGGCGTGTTCATCACTTTACGATTGGGATGCGGATCCCGTTGCGCGTTGAGAAGTTTTCTAAACGCTGCTTCATCGAACCCGGGTGACCAGTTGACTCGAATGGTGAAGCGATAGTGCCGATCCGACAGAACGCGCGCGCCCCAAGCCGAAAGACGCAGAATGACCGGCCCGCTCAAGCCATTGTGCGTAATCAAAATGGGGCCTCGCTCACGGAGGCGGGTCTCCAGGACCGCCACTTCAACGTCGGGCAAAGAAATTCCGGGGATGAGGCGGAGCCAGGGTGCGGGTAGATGAAACGAGAAAAGAGATGGGACCGGCGGCAGCACGGTGTGTCCGAGGAATTCCATTAATTGACTGCTGCCTGCCGCTCGGCATCCGCCCGTGCCCAGGAGCAACCGGTCACAGGCGATCGTTCGGTCGCGAGCATGTAAGAGGAAACCGCCGTCGGGCTGCGCCGTAACACGTTCGATCGCCTGGCGGGTGAACAACTTCACGCCGGCCGTGCTCGCCTGGCTAACGAGGCATTGCACAATCGTTTCGGACGAGTCAGTTACCGGGAACATGCGCCCGTCGCGTTCCGCCTTGAGCGACACGCCGCGCGACTCAAACCATTCCACCGTGTCGACCGCGGAAAAGTGATGGAACGGGGAGATCAACGCGCGTTCACCGCGCGGGTATTGGACGGTCAAGGCACGTGGCTCAAAGCAGGCATGGGTCACATTGCAGCGGCCGCCGCCGGAGATCCGGACCTTGGTGAGGAACTGCGAGCCGCGTTCGTAAATCGACACTTCGTTCGCTGGATCGGTCTCCGCGCAGGCGATGGCGGCGAAGAAACCTGCCGCTCCGCCGCCGACAATTGCGATCTTTTTGCCGGGCACGGTTAAGAAATGGAAAGGCGGTCCTTGGCTTTCACCCGCCAAGTGTAATCTCCCAGGGCCGTCGCACAATCCCATGTGAGAGGGAAGCAGGGAAGGCGCTCAAGAATGAGCGGGTCCCGTCGCCGCTGGTTTAACATTGCGCTCGGAGATCGCGATCCACCCTGCCGTGGGAGGCATCCCGTCCCACCTGAAAATCTTGACACGGACCATCCTTCCTCCTCACCCTCCAGCGATGAACTCTCTCTCTCGTTATGCGGACCCTTTCTATTGTCTGATGCGCCTGATCGTTGGCTTGATGTTTGCCTGTCACGGTGCGCAGTTGGTTCTCGGTATGTTTGGCGGAATGCCTGGCTCAGACAAACCTATCATGCAGATTGGAGGCTGGATCCAACTTATCGGCGGACTGATGATTGCGCTTGGTTTGCTCACGCGTTTGGCAGCGTTCCTTTCAAGCGGCGAAATGGCGGTGGCGTATTTCATGTTCCACGTCGCGCATGCGACCACTCCGGCAGCGAAGTTTTTCCCGATTGCAAATTCGGGTGAGCTCTCCGTGTTCTACTCCTTGGTTTTCTTATTTATTTTCCTTTACGGTGCCGGGCGATGGAGCATCGACGCCATGGTGTGTAGGAATAAAACAGCCGCGACCGTCTAACCGTCGAAGGGCTTACGGCCTGGTCGCCGCCTTTTGGGCGACGAGGATTGCCGTGACGTGAGTTTCCGGACTGTAGCCACGGCGCTCTGTCGCCGTGCCGGGGTGCCTCGACAGAGCGAGGCGACTACAGGGAGAACGAATGCGGCCGACGCCAATTGCCTGGTTGAAACAACCTTGTTTGTGAAGAAACTTTAACACATGAAACGAGTCGTTCTCAGTCTTGCGCTTACCTTTCTTGTCTCTTCGACTTACGCCCAGGATTGGGCCAAACCGCGCCTGAACAACTCGCCGCGCCATGGCGAATGGGTGGAGGTGAAATCAGGCGCTCGCACGATCAAGGCGTTTGTTGTCTACCCCGAGCGCAAGGAAAAGACTCCGGTCGTTCTGGTCATTCACGAAATTTTTGGCCTGACCGATTGGGTGCGCGGCCTGTGCGATCAACTGGCCGAGAATGGCGTCATCGCGATTGCGCCCGACCTGCTCAGTGGTCAGACCTTTGCCGACGTGGATGGCGCGCGCAAAGCCATCTCCGTTTTGCCCAAGGAACAGGTGGAGGCTGATCTGCAGGCGACTTCCGAGTATGCGTTGAAGATTCCCGCGGCCAATGGAACGCTGACCGTTTGCGGTTTCTGCTGGGGCGGGGGCTGGGCCTTTGCCTACGCCAACCTGAATTCCACGCTCAAGGCTGCCTATTCATTCTACGGCCCGACGCCGGACGATGCGTCAATGGTCGCCCGCATTCATTGTCCCGTTTACGGCTTCTACGGCGAAAACGATGAGCGCATCAACGCCGGCATTCCCAAGGTGGAAGAGTTGATGAAAACGGCGGGCCAGAAATACGAGCCGGTGATCTATAAAGGGGCAGGGCACGGTTTCATGCGTGAAGGCGAAATGCCAGACGCGAACGAGGCCAACAAGAAGGCGCGGGACGACGCCTGGGCGCGCTGGAAATCGCTCCTCCACCAGCTCTAGCGGGTGACCCGCCCGGTAGGCCTCCGCCGGGCCGGCTCCATCAGTGTCACAAACGCTCGACCGAGTTTCGCGGATCTACTTCTTCCCTTCCAGTTCGTTCGCCAGCGCGTTTGCGTCGTAAACTTTGCGCAGCGCTTCACTGATCGCTGCGGAATCGACCGAAACGGCGCGGGCTTGTTTGTCGGCGAAAATGCAATCGAGCACGAGCGATTCGATATTGCCGTCGAAAATAATCCCGACGAATTCGTTCGCCTTGTTGACCACCGGGCTCCCGCTGTTCCCACCGATGATGTCGGCGTCGGACACGAAATTGAAATTCGTGGCTGGGTTGAGCGCGCTTTTCTTCTCCAGCCACCGCGGCGGCAAATCGTAGGGTGGCTTGTTCTCGTGTTGGATGGCCCGATCATAAAGGCCCGCGAAATTGGTGAAGGCGCCGACCGGCTTTCCGTCTTCTTCGTAACCCCGCACCGTTCCATAGGATAGACGAAGGGTGAAGGTGGCGTCGGGATAACTGCTCGTCCCTTCCACGGCAAAGCGCGCCCTTGCGATCTCGGCGTAGGCCTGCTTCTTCGTTTCCTCCTGTGCTTCATGGGCCTTGCGCGCGTCGCGGGCCGGGCCGTCAATCAATCGCGCCACGTCCAGCATGAGATCGTGCGCGGCGGCCAAAGCGGCCACATCTTTGCCGTAAAGCGCTCTGCGCACAGTCACGTCTTTCAACTTCGTGCCACTCACCAGTTCCACGGCGCGCGCCCTCGGGGATTGGCCCGCCAGAACCTGCCGCACCAGGCGATCATCGATCCCGAACGCCTCGGCAAAGTCGGTGAGCGAATCGGTTAGACGCAATATCTCGTAGTCGTCATAGACCGGTTCGGTCGAGAAAAGATCCAACTCGAGCGATTCGCGCCCGCTCTCGCGAAAGGCGGGGATCCGGTCTCCGTTGGGATTGCCCCGTTCATCGACGGCCCGGGTGAGGAGGCGGGCGTACTTAAATAGAGTGCCGGAGAAGGCGCGTGGGCTGCGATAGCCGATCGTGCTGCGCCGTTCCTGCTCGAGATAGTCGTAACGAGGCGCGATTTTCTCCAACTCCGCCTGCGCATCCCGGATTCGATCGTAGGCCGCCAGCACCCCGGTCCGCTTCGGATCGCGTTCGATCTCTTCCCGCAACTTCTGTTCGCGGTCTTCCAGGCTCTTCCAAATTTCCGGGTCGAGCAGAGCGGCGAGATATCCCTCGTAACGCTTTCGATTATTTTGGTCGCCGAAAAGGTCGTCCCGGGCCCGCCGCGCATTTTCGGACGAGCGCTGTCCCCAGGCCAGCAGCATCACTTCGCGACGATTGAAGAGACGGAGCAGCTTGGAGACTTCGTGGTCTCTCGTGTCGGCCAGCTCATCGACCGTGAGTTGACGATCAGTCCGGCCGGGGCTGCCACTGACGAACGTCAATTCGCCATTGACGGGCCCGCGGGGATTCCACTTCAGAAAATGCTCGATGTGCGCCGGTTGCCCGTTCTCGTAAACCCGGAATATGCAGACATCGAGGTCGAACCTTGGATATTCGAAATTATCCGGGTCACCGCCGTAAAAGGCCATTTGCTGTTCCGGGGCAAAAACGAGGCGGACATCATCATAGCGCTTGTAGCGGTAGAGATGATATGCGCCGCCCTGATAGAGAGTCACGACGTCGCAACGCAGTCCGGTCTTCTCTTTGCTTTCCTTCTCGATCAGGGCAATGGCGCTGGCGCGCGCGCGGCTCGCCCCGTCCGGCGATTGGCCCGGTTTCACGGCGGCATTCACGCGGGTCGTAACATCCTCGATGGAAGTCAGGACATTCAGCTCGAGATCAGCGGACTTGATTTCATCGGCTGACGCTTTCGCATAGAATCCGTCGCGCAGATAATTGTGCTGCTCGTCGCTGACTTTCTGGAGCGTGTCGGCGCCGACGTGATGGTTGGTGATGACCAGGCCGTTGGCCGAGACGAACGAACCGCTCCCGCCGGAGTTGAACCGGACGCTCGATTTCTGGAGATGCTCGAGCCACGGTGTCGTCGCTTCGAACTGATATTTCTCCTTGAGCTGCTTGAGCGGCGGTTGATTGAAAAGCCACATGCCTTCGTCGCCGAAAGACGACGTTGTGGAGATGGCGGCGGTGTAGGACAGGAATGCGGAAAAAAGGAAGTGACGGAAACCTCTGCTCATGCGCAACCATCAGCCGAGGTGGCGGTCTCGCCAATCGAAATTCAGCGTCGCTCGCTCCGGAGCAGGGTGGAGGCCGATTGCAGACCGCTCGCGATCTCGGGGATAATGCCTTTGCGCGCATAGATGGGCAGCACCATCGGGCGGAGCACCGGGATCTTGGTCGCGAAAACGACCGCCCCCGCGATGCAGAACGTCCCGCCGATCATAAAGGTCATGGGAACCCCGATGTGATGGGCCAGGGCGCCGCCCAGGATGCTGCCAAAAGGAGCCATCCCCATGAATGCCATGGTGTAGAGACTCATGACGCGGCCGCGTTTGTCGTCATCGACGATGGTTTGCAGAACCGTGTTGGCGGTGGCGAGTTGCACAATCATCCCCAACCCGACGAACCCGAGGGCGATGAGGGACACAGTCTGGCCCCGGGCCAGACCCACGCTGAGGAGACCGGCTCCGAAGATGGTGGCGCCCACTGCCACGCGCACGCCCGCACCGTAGATGCTCTTGCGCGAAGCGAGATAGACCGTCCCGAGAAGGGCGCCGATTCCGGGAGCAGCCATGAGCAATCCAAGAGTGTGCGCGCCCCCGTGTAAAACTTCCGCGGCAAAAATCGGCATGAGCACGGCGTAAGGCATGCCGAGCAGACTGACCAGGGCGACGAGAAGCAGGATGGCGCGGATGGGCGGAAAACCAATGGCATAGCGAACGCCTTCCACCAATTCCTCCAGCGGAGTCGATTGAGGCGGAGGAGTCTCTGGTTTTTCCAGGCGCATCGCCCAGAGCGCCCCTACCACTGGAATGTAACTGATCGCGTTGACGAAAAAACAAACGGCGGGACTAACGATGGTGAGGAGCAAACCCGCGATGGCCGGGCCGAGCATGCGTCCGCCGTTGATGACAAAGGAATTGAGCGCTACCGCGTTGGGCAGATCCCGCCCGCTCCCCACCATCTCGACCATGAACGCCTGGCGCGCGGGCAAGTCGATGGCCAGAACGACACCGGCCAGAACATTGAGGGCAACCAGATTCCAAACCCGCAGAGTATGAGTGGAAACGACCACCGCCAGGGCCAGCGCCTGCAGCATGGAGAGGCTTTGGGTGATGATGAGCGTGCGATGCCGGTCCCATCGATCCACCAGCACGCCGGCAAACGGAGTCAGAATAAAGAGCGGCAATTGCCCGGCAAAGCTGACCAGGCCGAGCAGCCAACTGGAGTGAGTCAGCTCATAAATGGTCCAGCCGAGCGCAATTTGCTGAACCCATGTGCCGATGAGCGAGATACTCTGTCCGCCGAAGTAGAGGCGAAAGTTCCGGTGGCGGAAGGCGCGCACCATGGAACGCAGGCCGCCGCTTTCAGCATTAGCACTCATCGGGAAAAATCGGGAAACATGGTGGAGCTGTCGTCGGTGCAATGAATGATCCTAAATCTCGAACTGTTCTGATAGCCATCGGGCCTTGTCCTGTGTAACTGTGCGCAAAGCCGCCGGCCTGCAATAGGCTTCTTTGCGCGGACTCATTCCTATGTTTGGCTCGAAGCAGAAGAAAATCGACCGACTCGACTTCGCCATCATCGGCGCGCAAAAGTCCGGGACGACCGCTCTGCATTATCTCCTCGGGAAGCATCCCCAAATCTCCCTGGGAGACCAGCAGGAGATGCATTTCTTCGATGATGAGGCCGTGTTTTCGAAGCCGCCTGATTATGATTTGCTGCATCGGCATTACCCGCTCGTGGCCGCGTCCGTCGTGGCCGGCGAGTGCACCCCGAGTTATTTGTACTGGAAGCCCGCGGCGGAACGAATGCATCAGTATCATGCGGGAATCAAGCTCATCGCCCTCTTGCGAAATCCGGTGGATCGCGCGTTCGCTCACTGGAACATGCAACGGTTCAAGGGAAGAGAACCCCTCGATTTCCTCGACGCCATCGCAGCGGAAAGCCCTCGGATCGCGCCTCCTCTTTCCTTGCAATCGCGCCGGTTTTCCTATGTCGATCGTGGCTTTTACACGGAACAGCTGACACGTTTCCTGCAGTTCTTCCCGAAGGAACAGCTCCGGATTATCAAGTTCGAAGAATGGAAGAACCGTCCGCTCGATACGATCAATTCCATCTTTCAATTCCTGGGTTTGAAGCTGCTTCCGGCCGTCCGGAGCAGAGATCGCAATATCGTTCCTTACGAGCGCGAGATGACGAGCAATGAGAGGAAGCACGTGTCCAGAATATTCGCCCAAGAAATCGAGAAGCTCGAGTCGCTGCTGGGGTGGGATTGCGCGGACTGGAAATGGTGAATGGAATAAGCGTGCACGGAGGCGTCTGAGGAGCGCACGCGCCCTCGCGTGCTGGTTTCGGCGCCACGCCGAAACGAACTTTGGTGCTTGTTTATCAAAAGGCCAAGGTCGCGATGGCGAGGGCGCCATCGCCGGCACACGAGGGCGCGTGCGCTCCCCGGAACGAAAGCAGTCGCGCGGTCACCGGCTCGTGCACGAGCAGAGGCGATTGAGGTCGATCGCTCCTACCTGGACCGGGCGTCCAGCTTCTTGAATCGTGGTCGTGTCCGCGGGTCGGCTGCGAGCAGTGCTTTCGACCGGAAAATGCGGGCGCCTTCCGACAAGAAGAAGGCGCGTAATTCCGGGGTGAAAAAAGAGGAACCGTCTCGACGCGGATTGAAATCGAGAAGGAGACGGCCGTCCAGTTCCAGCAGATGATTTCGAACATCGTCGATGAAGAATTTCCATTGCGCTGTCGTCCATTCGCGCGGTTGACCATCGGCCGAGCGGCCCAGCCGGTGGAAACAGATTCGATGCGCGGTCACCAGATCGAAGCGCTTCTGCAAATCGGGCAGAGGAAGGTTCGGTTCGATCCGTCCAATGACCCGATCCACCTTCAGTAATTGGGTGGTGGCCCGAAAAAGAGGTTCGTTATCCGTGTCGAAACCGAGCATCTCGTGGCCCAAAGACTGGCAGACATAAAGAAAATATCCCGCGCCGCAGCCGAGATCGAGGACGCGCAGGGGCGCGGCGCGATCGAGCCAGAGATCCTGGACTCGCTCCACGTTGATGCCGATCCAGTAAGCCGCGTCCTCGAAGCGATTGATGCGCGGCGAAGTCTCCTTGTAGGGAAATCGCTCGCGCAGGTTGGAAAATTCCGCGCGATCGATCGTGGCCAGAATGCGAGCGGAGTTCACCGGATGAGTCCAGCGCACGGTATGTTCCTGCAAACTCTCCAGCACCTCGCGGGAGAAGAGTTTTTTGATTTTATGCGAAAGCTTCATTCGTGGGAAAGAAGTTGACCATTTGGCTGCAGCTTTGCCCAAGAGCGCAAAGGCGCAGCGCCATTTTGAAGGCTTCACTCCGTCGCAAAAAAGGGAATACATCGAGTGGAATACGGAGGCGAAGCGTGCGGAAACGCGCAAACGACGCGTGCAAACCGCGGCCGCCTGCTTGGCAGAGGGAAAGATTCATAACTGGAAGTACGCTTAGTCTCTCCATCGCGCGGCCCGGTCCTGTAGCGGCGGTCTATGACCGCCGAATCATCCGGAGCGCTTCAGAGAAGCGTCTTTACTGCTAAACCTTCTGAAAGGCCAGATCCAGCACCTCGAGCAGAAAATCCGCGTCCTGTTCGTGCAAACACATGGGCGGGGAAAAGCGGATGGTTTGTCCCCACAACCCTCCCTTCCCGAGTAACAGGCCCATTTCCTTGCACGTCTCCAGGATTTGCGCGCATTCTTCCTTGGCCGGCTCTTTCGTGCGCCGGTCTTTCACCAGTTCGATGCCGAGCATGAGACCTTTGCCGCGCACATCGCCGATCAGATTGTGCTTTTGCTTCAATGCGTTGAGTCCGATGAGAAGCCGGTTCCCGATCTTCAAGGCGTTTTCCTGGAGCTTCTCGCGTTCGATCACTTCCAGAACCGCTCGGCCCTGAGCGGACACGACCGGGTTTCCGCCAAAGGTATTGAAGTGAATGCGCTGGGCCAGCGCGGCCGCGATCTTGGGAGTGGTGACGACCGCGCCTAACGGGCAGCCGTTGCCGATTCCCTTCGCCATTGTCACAATGTCTGGAATCACGTCCTGCGTTTCGAATCCCCAATAATGCGTGCCGGTTCGCCCAAATCCGGCCTGCACTTCGTCGGCGATACAAAGCCCGCCCGCCGCGCGCACATGGGCGTAAGCGTGTTTCAGATAATCGTCCGGGAAAACGACGCAGCCACCCACCCCCTGGATGGATTCCGCGATAAACGCGGCGACCTGGCCGGAGGTGGCGAAGTCGATCAGTTCCTGCACATCAGCCGCATATTTTTTCCCGGCGTCGACGTCGTCCCGGCCAAACGGTCCGCGATACGGATCCGGGGCTACGGCGTGATGTACCCCGAAACTATGCGGCACGTTGAATTTCCAGGTGCGATGCGCGGTCAGCCCCATGCCGGTGGCATTGCCGCCATGGTAGGCGTTGCGCAGCGCGATCACGTCGTAATTGCCGGTGTAAGCGCGCGCCATCAGGAGAGCCAGGTCGTTGGCCTCCGATCCTGAATTCACAAAGTAGCAAATCTTCAGGTCCCCAGGCATTTTGGCCGCGAGGTCGCGCGCGTACT
>JBBRDU010000069.1:0-15671 GCA_038203615.1 Chthoniobacterales bacterium | reverse complement strand
AGAGTTTGAGGTTGGCCCGCCGCCGTCCAACCGGACGCGGCAATGGCGCTCAACACCGCATCAAGATTATCGACAGTAAAAGCGACGTGCACAAAGCCAACATCGCACGGGCGAAGGTCGACATGTTGTTTTCGATCCGCCGGGGCAAGATATTCGAGGAGCTCGATCTTGTGGCCGTAACCTTTCAACACCGCGATTGAAATTTCGGCATCGGGAACTCCGGTGATCTCACTGGCCAGATCGCCGGTCTGGTGTGGGCGGTGCGAAAGTTCGAAGCCAAGAACGTTTTGCCAGAAAGCGAGAGATCGCTCGAGATTAGAAACCGTAATGCCGGTGTGGTCGGCGGCGATGATTCGAAATGGTGAGCTCACAATCTTTGGTAAGACAGGATTAGCCCGATTCTTACGAGACCCCAAAATCCGGACAATTCTGTTAATCCTGTCTATTTTCCGATTGCGGCGATGACCTTCAGCTCGATCGCAATCGGCGTCGGCAAGGCGGTGACTTCAATCGTCGTGCGCGTCGGATTCGGTTTGTTAGGCCCGGCGAAATATTCGGCGTAGAGTTTGTTGTAGATAGGAAAGTCCTTCTTCATGCTCGTGAGGAAGACCGTCACATCGACAATGTCATTCCAACTCGCGCCGGCGTCCTCAAGAACGAGCCGGACGTTTTCGAAAACGGCGTGGCACTGTTTTTCAATACCGTAGCTCACGATGCGCCCTTCGGCATCGAGGGTGACACCGGGGATCTCCTTGCTGCCGCGGACACGCGGACCGATGCCGGAAAGAAAGAGCAGGTCGCCGACGCGTTTAGCGTGGGGGAAAGCCCCGACCGGTTCGGCGGCGCGCTTGCTTTCAAAGGATTGGCTCATTGCTTAACTCTAAACCACGAACGGTTTTATCCCCCGGCGATGGCACCCATAATAAAGAAGGGTTCGGTGCCGGTTGCGATCGCGTTAGGCAGCGCCGTATCCGGGGGGTCATGCGACACGTCTTCGCCGCAAGCAAAAAAGCGCACGAGCGGCCGGCGCGCCTGCGTGATGTGATCGCGAATCGTACCCTTCAACATCGGGTAATGAATTTCCAAGGCATCGAGGATCGACCGTTGCGTCACGGGACTTCGAACGTCAAAGGTTACTTCCCCATCAATCCGCGCCAGCGTGCGTAGATGATGCGGGAGCGCGATGCGAATCATGGCAGCGTCTGCACTTCGACGGAGAAAACCGCCGGAAGGTCGCGCACGATCGGCGTCCAGCTATCACCCGCGTCGGCCGATGCGTAAACTTGACCTCCGGTCGTGCCAAAATAAATCCCGCACGGATCGAGCGAATCAACCGTCATCGCGTCGCGCAGCACGTTGACGTAACACTCCTTTTGCGGCAGACCTTTGGTGAGCTCTTCCCACTCGTTGCCACCGGTCCGGCTGCGGTAAACGCGCAACTTGCCGTCCGGTGGAAAATGTTCCGAGTCGCTCTTGATCGGCACGACGTAAATCGTCTCCGGCTCGTGCGCGTGGACGTCGATCGGGAATCCAAAGTCGCTTGGCAGATTACCACTGACTTCGTACCACGAATCGCCGGCATCGTCGCTCCGCATGACGTCCCAATGTTTTTGCATGAAGAGCGTGTTCGGCCGCGAGGGATGCATGGCAATGCGGTGGACGCAGTGACCGACCTCTGCCTTCGGATCGGGCATGAATTGCGAATGCAGACCGCGGTTGATCGGCTTCCATGTTTTGCCGCCGTCATCAGACCGAAACGCACCCGCGGCCGAGATTGCCACATAAATTCGTTCTGGATTACTCGGGTCGAGCAGAATGGTATGCAGGCACATTCCGCCCGCGCCCGGTTGCCACTTCGGCCCGGAATTATGCGTGCGCAGTCCGGACAACTCCTGCCACGACTTGCCGCCATCGGTGCTGCGGAACAAGGCGGCGTCTTCCACTCCGGCATAAACGGTATCCGGATCGGTCAGCGACGGTTCAAGATGCCAGACGCGCTTGAACTCCCACGGATGCTGCGTGCCGTCATACCATTGGTGGGTGCCCGGGACGCCGTCGTAGACAAACTTGTTACTCTCGGGCTTGAGCATTCCGTCAGGGGTGGTGGTCGGCTCCCCAGCCGGCGTGCCCGGCTGCGACCAAGTTTTACCCCCATCATCCGAGCGTTGAATGATTTGCCCAAACCAGGCGCTGGTCTGCGACGCATACAGTCGGTTTGGTTCAGCCGGCGAACCTTTGACGTGATAAATCTCCCAGCCGGCAAAATGCGGCCCCTCCACTTCCCAATCTTTGCGCTTCGCATCCGATGTCAGGAGGAACGCGCCTTTTCGTGTTCCAACCAGTAATCGTATTCCGCTCATTGCTTACATTTGTAACCGCGAATTACGCAGATCAACACAGATTTGTTATCGCGTCCTAACTCCCGCCCAAGATCTTTTTCAAGAAACACGATCAAGTCGGCGCCTACGTCCGCGTCGTTCTTAATGAGAGTGGCCAGCGCGGCCTCCGGCTCCGCTTCCCGGTTAAGATGCCAGAGCGCCACGTCCGAAACCGAGAGCCGGCCTTACTCGCTAGGTTATCGTTTCCCGGCAGTCGGTGTGGCCGTGGGCTTGCCGCGCTTGGAACGCCGCGAATCTTTCGATTGTTTGGGATTACTCGACAGGCGCGGATTCTGCGATCCGTTCGGATTCTTGATCCCCACCGGCTCGCCCAGCACTGGACCCTTTGATGGTGTTGACTCTTTGCGAGGCTTATGACCGCGCGATGGCGTATCAGACTGCCGCGGAATAGACGTGCGCGGCGTCGAAGTAGCGCCCGGCACATAGGTCAGGGGCGGACGAGGCGTGTCGCAGGCACGCATCGCTTCTGCCTGCGTCGCGAACCACTGCCCACCATATTGCGCGCATTGCGCCCGCGTCGCCTGCGAGACGCCGTTCGGCCCGCAGCACCATCCGGTCTGGTCGCCGCCGCAGTTCCGCAACGCTTCCTCCGGCGTAGCGTAACCGTGCCGCTGCTGGCAATCGGCGCCGCTGATTTGCACGGCCTTGCCGTTGACGCAAATCCAGCAGCCTGGCGGCTTGCAATTGCGCAGTGCTTCTTCCCGCGTGCGATAACTCGTGCCGCCCCGCTGTTTGCATTCGGCTTCGGTCAACTGTACCGCGTTGCCGTTGAGGCAAACCCAGCAGGTTTGCTGTCCGCAATAGCGCAGCGCCTCCTCGCGCGAATTGAAACATTGGCGCGCTTCTTTCACGCGCGGATCGCTGGCATCGATCTCAATGACGGTGCCGTTGAGACAGATCCAGCATTTCCGGCCCGGCTGACAATTGCGCTTCGCTTCCTCCACCGTCGCGTAGCAGACACCGCCGCGCGCCCGGCATTCCTCGGCGCTGGTCTCGACGACCTCGCCGTTGATGCAGCAGAAGCAATTGGGCGGCGGGCAATCGTAGCAACCCGGCGGACAAAAGAGGGGCGGCCACCAGCAATGCGGCAGGTTGGGCGGGCAGGGCGGATGATTTCCCGGCGGCCCGTGCCACTTGTAGCAATGGCAATCGGTTTCCCACCACCAGCCGCCGCCATCCTGAATCCACACCCATTGGCAGCAGGCGTACCGCCACTGGCCGCCGTCCACCTTCGTCGGGGTCATGATGAACGCGTGCTTCTGATTCGTGGCAGTAATCCCTTCGCCGATGATGACGCCCGAGTCATTGATCGACTTCGCGCTGGTCAGCACCTTGAACCCACTGCTCGTCAGGTCGCACAACGAGTTGAGGTCGTAGATCCGACCGTCCAGCCACAGAAAAGCGTGGTCCGAGTTATCGCTCGCGTTCGACGTGCCGACGATCATGCCGGCTGCGTTCGTCGCCGCCTGCCCGTTTAGTCCCGAAGCGCTGCTCGAATTTCCACCGAGCGTGCCGAGATCGGAAATGGTGTAGGGAAACTCCGCGTAAAGTTGTGGAACGACAAACAGTGCGGCGCAGAAGAGAAGGAGTTTTTTCATAGGCATTTTCGCGGCTGAACACTGCCCTCCTCGTCCCTCATCCGCATTGCACTCCGCGAGCCCACGCGAAGCAAGCCTAAACTTCCGCCCCGCTGAGCGCACTAACACGATTGTTGCAGCTGCGATAGCCGGCGTGACTGGGGTTGATCCAACGTGTTGCACCTTGCGTGCCTCGGCCAGCTCGCGCAGGCCGCCGCTCAATGACCACGAACGGATCGCCGTCCGGTTTTCTGCCCATCGGGAAAGACCTGCGTCGCGACCTGAACCAGCAGCCAACCGACAACCGCATACGCGACCGCGATTTTTTAAACTTAGGGGCGCTTCAGCTCGGAGAAGAAGTTCTTCGGATTCACGGCTTCTTTTCCTCACACAGTTTCTGGAAAGCGGGATCCGCGCGCAACGGGTCCCACAGTGGATCGAGTCTTAAAAGTGCGGGCGTCACGGGCGCGCTGTAAACGTAACTGCCGTACGGTGTTTCCAGGAGCCGCGCGAGAGTTGAGATCGCGCGGCTGTTCTCGCCGAAGATCATCTGAATTAACGCCAAATTCTCTTCCAAGCCAGGCTCGTTGTGCGCATCTTTGGCGCCCGGCAAAAGCGCGATACGCTGCGCTTCCTTCAGGGCTGAGTTCTTATCGCCGAGCGCGGCATAAGCTCGGGATAGGTATACTGCCAGCCAGATTCTGTTTGGTTGATTTTTGCAGGCTGGCTCCAGCGCACCGCGCGCTTGCTCAGCAGTAAGTTTTGCGCCGGCGCTATCCCCAGCGAGGCGCTGGGCGAAGGCCAGCACCACCTGATAATAGCCCTTTTCGATCTCAGCGGGACCAAGCTGGGTCGGCAGTAACGCAGAACCAAAGTGAAATTGAGCCAATCGCGCTTGCAGCAATCGGACGGCCTCATCGTGGTGCCGCTCAAGTCTCAATTGGGTCATTTTGACATCGAAGGCCACGTACCCAGGAGTCTGCGCGTTTACTTCGCTTAAAAATTTAGCGGCTTCTTCCAGGTTACCCTCAGCCTGATAAACGACGGTTTTTGATGCCATCAGATCCGGATCATTAGGGAGGATGTCCAGCGCTCGATCGTACAGCTTTAACGCGGCCGGGAATCGTCGCAGCATGAGGTAAATGTCTGCCGCAAAGCCCAGCGAATGCGTGTTACGCGGATCCAGGACGAGAGCTCGCTCGAAGTAGGCAATGCTTTCATCCCAGTGTCCCTGCCCCCGGGCAATTTGGCCGAGCGCAACTTGAGCCTCACTGCTGCCCGGCAACATTTTTGTGACGAGCTCGAAGGTGGTTTTGGCAAGTCCGTAATCACGGAGGACCACTACTTGATAATACCCCAGCGCGAGCAGAGTTTCGGGCGAGTTCGGCTGCAGCTTTTGCGCATGGTCCAAGGCTCGTTTCGCAGCCTCGCCACGGGTAGCGCTGGTGTCGGCGCCCGAATACCAGAAAACTTCCACACGAGCGAGGCTGCTCCAGGCGAGCGCAAAAGTCGCATCGAGTCGGACCGCCTGTTCGTAAAAACCGATGGCTTGTTCCAGAGGATATACTGAGTACAGGCTTCGTGCTTCCAAGGCCAGTCCGCGCAGATACGCCTCGTAAGCCTCTGGATTGTTTGTCGGTTTCACGGCCAAAGCTTGCTCCTCGCGACCGGTCAGCTTCGCTTGCAACGACTCCGCGATTGATTTGGCGATCTCGCTTTCGACGCCGAAGATGTCCGTCAACTTCCGATCGTAGGTGTCCGCCCAGAGATGGGAATCGGTTTGCGCGTTGATCAATTGGACGTTGACACGCACCTGATCGCCCGCTTTTTGGACGCTACCCTCAAGAATGTTCGCTACCCCAAGCTGCTTCGCGATCTGCGGCAGATTGTCCGGCGAACTTTTGTAACGCTGCGTAGAAGTGCGTGAGATCACTTTCAGGTCTGCGATCTTCGCCAGTCGCGTGAGGATTTCGTCCTGAATGCCTTCGGCGAAGTAGGCGTTGTCCTGATCGTGACTGAGATTTCCAAACGGAAGCACGGCGATGCTTTTCTGAGGAATCGCCCGGTGCTCGGGCGCAGTGGTGTCGAGAGCAACGGACGCAGTGCTTGAACTTGTTTGCGGCGTCGCTCGCCACGGGTGCCACATCCAATAACCTGCGATCGCGACAGCAGCGATAGCCAAGCCACTTGTGGCAAGCAACCAGCCGTTACGTCTGTTCAGAGCTGCCGAAGTCGGTGTTCGGTCCGCTGTCTTCTCGATCCCAGCGGGTGTGATGTCGAAAGCCCACGCGAGCACAAGCGCGGCAGGGAAACCGAGCGCAACCAGAACGATTAGCGTTTGTAAAACCCACTCCGGCACGTGGAAGGTCGGCAAAACTGTCGACGCGATCTGCACTGCGAGCCAGGCCGCGATAGCGTAGCCAATTGCGACGCGATACACACGCCGTCGCTTCAGTTCGGCAAAGAAGTTTGGCAGGTTCAAAGTTTTTTACTTTGCGATGCAGACGTTCTTCTGCTCGGTGCAGAAGCCCACCTTCGCCAAGCCACCTTCGCCTCGCTTCGGCGTGCCAAGGGCTACGGCGCGGCAGGCGCTGCGCTTCGCGTCACGATTTATTTCGCTATGCAAATGTTCTTCGCCTCCGTGAAAAAACGCAACGCTTCGTCGCCCCCTTCGCGCCCTACCCCACTCTGTTTCATGCCACCAAAGGGGACGCGCAGGTCGCGCACCAGCCAGCAATTCACCCAGACCGTGCCGGTTTGAATGCGTTCCGCCACGCGATGGGCGCGATTCAAGTTCTGAGTCCAAATACTGGAGGCCAGGCCGTAGTCCGTGTCATTGGCGTAGCCGATCACTTCCTCTTCATTATCAAAGGGCGTAATTGTGACCACGGGTCCGAAGATCTCTTCGCGATTCACGCGACAGGCGACCGGCAAATCGATGATGACGGTGGGCGGAAAAAAGTAGCCATTGCGACAGCGCTGGTTAATCGGTTCTGGCATCGAACCGCCCGCCGCAATCTGGCCGCCTTCTTTTAGCGCCAGATCGACATAGAACTTCACCTTATCGAGCTGCGTTTTGCTCACGATCGCGCCCTGGTCGGTTTTCTCATCCAGCGGATCGCCCACCTTCAACTGAGACGTGATGCGGACGAAGCGATCGACAAACTCCTGGTAGACGGGGCGTTCCACGAACACGCGCGAGCCGCACAAACAAACCTGGCCTTGGTTGGCAAAGGAAGAGCGCACGCTTCCCGCGATAGCGGCATTGAGGTCGGCGTCGGCGAAGATGATGTTCGGATTCTTTCCGCCCAGCTCGAGCGAAACTTTCTTGAAGAGCGGCGCGCAGGTCTCCGCCACTTTGCGGCCGGTGACGGTGCCGCCCGTGAAGGAAATGGTGCCAATTTTAGGGTGAGCGGTGATGGGGGCGCCGACTTTTGGTCCGGTGCCGTGCACCACATTGAGGACGCCGTCGGGCAGGCCGGCTTCGCGGCAGATCTGGCAGAGCAGAAACGCCGTCATCGGCGTCAACTCGCTCGGCTTGGCTACCGCTGTGTTGCCACAGGCGATGGCCGGCGCGATTTTCCAGCTCAACAGATAGAGCGGCAGATTCCAAGGCGAGATGAGTCCAGCGATGCCGCGCGGCTGACGCAGGGTGTAATTAAACGCCACGCTGTCCGTCACGTGCGCTTCCGATTCGGTGTGCAGAATGGCCGTGGCGAAAAAGCGAAAGTTACTGGCGGCGCGGGGAATATCGAGTCCGCGCGCAAGCGAGAGCGGCTTGCCCGTGTCGATTGATTCGGCCCGGGCCAGCGTTTCCAAATCGCGCTCGATCAGGTCGGCGATGCGCAGCAAAAGGCGCGACCGTTCCGAGACAGGCGTGCTGGCCCACTGCAAGAATGCTTTCTCCGCAGCTGCGACCGCGAGTTCCACATCGCGCTCGTCGCTCTCAGGGACTTTGCAGTAAACCTGCCCCGTAGCCGGCTCGATATTGTCCAGATACTTCGAGCCGCAGGGCTCAATGAATTGGCCGTCGATGAAATTTTGGATCTGGATGAGCTCGGTCGTGGGCACGTGGTGAAAGCGAAGTTAAACGCCCAACCCGCCTTCGCACAAGCTGCGGCGTGGCCTGGGCTCCGGCCCAGCCAAGCCGGGCTGCGCAGGAGTTCTTCTCCTCCGGCTCTTCATTTGCTATCATTTCCATATGAAACATCTTCGACTGATTGGTTGGGCGGCGTGCGCTGGTCTTCTCGCCAGCTGCGAAAGCATGGATACAGCGGGCAATTCCAACGGTGCCGAGCAGCGCGCGCTCGCGCGGAAACGGGCCGCGCAAGCGGAGGAAGCGGAACACACCCCGCACGATGAAGCGCAACAGAACCTGTGGAACGCGCAACAAACCGTGGTGAACCGCGACGGGAACCCGATGCGCGGGAACTAGACGCGGCCTCGCTCCGGCGTCGCAAAGCCCACGGCGTAAAGGGATCCCTCTCCGCGGAGGCCCTCATCCGCTCCCAGCGATTCGGGTTGCACTCTGACGGAGGAACATTAGTATCCGCGGCTCCATGAAATTCAACCGAATCGTTCAGCTCTTTGGCAGTGGCGCAGTGCTCGTCTTTTGCTGCAGTTGCGACGAGATGCTGACCGTCCAACAGACCGCTGCGAACGCTGCCACCGCGGTCCGGGCGGCCGTCGCACCGACCCCCTCGCCCGGATATTGGAATGGCGACGGCGTATCCGGTTCGCCCCGAATCGTCGTCCACCTGAGCGAGCAGAAAGCCTATTTTTACAAGGGCAAGCGCCTGGTCGGCGAATCGACTGTTTCCACCGGTAAACCCGGATTCGGCACGCCCGCCGGGCATTATCATGTCGTGTCGAAGGACAAGAACCATGTCTCCAGCGAGTTCGGCGATTACGTGGACGACGGCGGCAACGTCGTCAGATCAAACATCGACGTGCGTAAGGATCGAAAGCCGAGCGGCTCCCATTTCGACGGCGCGCGCATGCCCTACTGCATGCATTTCAATGGCGGCTACGCCATGCACGAGGGATATGTCCCGCCCTATGCCGCCTCTCACGGCTGCATCCGCATCCCGAAGGGAATGGCGGAATATTTCTTCGAAGCGGCGCCCGACGGCACGGATATCATCGTGAAGCACTAGTCTAGCGCGTCCCGGGACGCGACGCGGTATCTTCTCGATGCGTCGTTTCCGACCGAAAAAACAGCAGGATTAACCTGGGGGCCAGGCCAACGCGCGCTCGCCCAGAACGTGCACATGCAAATGCGGAACGCTTTCGCCTGCATCCGGCCCATTATTGATCACCACGCGATAGCCGTTGGAGAGATTGAGTTTCTTCGCCACGTCTCGCGCCACCAGCAACAATTTGCCGAGCAGCGCCGCATCACCATCTCCCGCTTCGGCCAGGCGGCGGATCATTTTTTTCGGCACAATCAGGACGTGCACCGGCGCTTGCGGATCCACGTCGTGAAAGGCGATGGCCTCGTCGTCTTCCCAGATGATCTGAGCCGGGATTTCGCGGGCGATAATTTTTTCGAAGATAGTCATGGATCAAAAGTCCCCGAAACCATTACAGGTTCGGGATTCAGCGCAACGAGCAATCGACCCGTCCCAGCGTCCCCGAGGCGGAGAGCTTCTCGCGCACGAAGCAGACGACTTCTTGGCGGAGGGAATCGCAGGCGCGCGTCCAGACTTTGGTTTGCTGCAGATGTTTCACCGCCGCGTGCAACGAGCAGAGATGCAGGGTGTCGGTGCCCGCGTCGATCAATGATTGAATCCTTTTTTCGAGAAGATCAAAGAAGGCCAGCTCGTAACCCGTTCCGGCATCGCAGGCCAGATCGACCAGCGAAAGCGAAATCGGCGGCGGGCCCGGCTTGAAATAGGGGACGATTTCCTTGTAACCGATCACCTTCAAAACGTAGCGCACCGTTTGCGACAATTGACTGAAGGCCACGACCGATTCGTCCGTGCGCAGCCGGAGATAGAACGCGATGCTCTCCGTCACGTGATCGGTTAACCACCAACTGGGATAGCCCGCCTCGTCGGCCGCTCGTGTAATGGCGGCATGCAGCCAATCACGGCTGAACTCGAACAGTTGCCCCGACTCGCACCGGAGGTAGGGGAATTCTTCCTTAAACGCGACCATGATTGACAGGCTCGACCGCGGGAAAAAGTTCGCGCTGCTGAGAGTTGGGTTTGACGCGGCGTCCGAGCGCGTGAATGGCATCGGCAAATTCGTCCACATTTTCGAAGCGCTTGTGCACCGAGGCGTAACGCAGGTAGGCCACCTCGTCGATCCCGCGCAATTTCTCCAGGACCTTGGCGCCAATGGCGGACGACTGCACCTCGCGCCCGCTCGTTTCGAGTTCATGCACAATCTCGTCTACGGAATGCTCGAGAGTAACCAGACTGATGGGGCGCTTCTCGCAGGCTTTAGCCAGGCTGTTCACGAGCTTGCGCCGATCGAACGATTCGTGGCTGCGATCCCGCTTAATTACGCGCAGATCAGAGCGCTCCACCTGTTCGTACGTAGTGAACCGGTAGCCGCAGCTGAGGCATTCCCGGCGCCGGCGGATACTGGAATTATCGCGAGACTGGCGCGAATCGATGACTTTGTCATCACGAGACCCGCACTTGGGGCAACGCATAGTGTTCGGAACCCATTATCACACCAGATGTTGTGGAGTCAATGCTCTGATTCAGGACAAACGAAAGAACGCCGAAAGCAGAGACCGACAGGATTAGCCCGATCCCTACGAAACCCCATCCAGTAAAATTTCGCCGCGTGGAGTCCGTCCCTTGTCGGGTCTGTTAATTCCCCTGATTGCATCACAGCCCGGCGCAAGGTGGATCGGGCTCTCCGAGCGCGATGTTAAAAAACAGCGCCAAAGGCGCTCAAATGAAGCGGCTCCGCCGCTTTCTCCCTAGCAACGCCCTCGGAGAGGTCGTTCCACCTCAGGAGCCGGCAGGGACGGCGTTGCTGCGGCGTCCACTCCGCGCGCGTAGCGATGCGCCCTTCGGAGACGCGACGCCGTTACGCCGCCGCCGCGGGTTCGCTGGGCGCAGCTTTTTTCGCGGCCGACTTTTTCGCCTTCGGCTTCCTCTCGGCGAACTCGAATCCAACCTTCCCGCCTTCCAGCTTCAGATGGGCCGAGAAAGGCCGGCCCTTCTTGGAGATGAACTTGTGCAGGAGATCGGTTTTGCCGGCAGCGAGAAGTTTTTGCACCTGCTCCTTCTGAATCTCACGATGCAAAATGGTCTTACTAATGCGGAATGTGCACGTCTTGGGAGTGGCCGCCGCGTTCTCGCAGGTGTAAGCGCGATCGAGCACGTAGATTTGACCTTTCTGACAAACCGGGCAGGTCCCGAGCAATTCGTGCTGCTCCTTGTCGACTTTCTGGCCTTCGGGGCCATGGGCATCTTCGAAATCGAATTGCTGTTTAAAATCCTCGCCCAGTTTGACGATGGCGTTGAACTTTCGGCCCATCTTGCTGCGAAATCCCTCAAGCGGACCGAGGCGGCCTGCGCTTAGTAAAGTTTTAATCTCCGTCCGATCGAACAAACGTCCGGCCATCGTTTTCCAAACGATCAGACCGCAGGAGCGGCATTTGAACGTGCGATAATCCTCCTCGAACGGACCGCCCTGGCACTTCGCGCATTTCACCTCGAGCACCTCGAAGTTGCCGCCCACGTTATCCCCTTCAAATTTCTTCGCCTTCTCCACGATCTCGCGGGTGAACTCTTTGATCTGCGCCATGAACTCCTTCTGTCCCATGGCGCCCTTTTCCATTTGCTTGAGTTTATGTTCCCATTCGCCCGTCATTTCGGGCGAGCAAAGAGCCGACACTCCGATGCCGCGGAGCAGAGTGATCAGGGCCATCCCTTTGGCCGTGGCAATCAGTTCACGGCCCTGCCGGTTCAGGTAACCCTGAAAAATGAGACCCTCGATGATGGCCGAACGGGTCGCGGGCGTGCCCAAACCCTTGGTTCCCATGGCTTCGCGCAGTTCCTCGTCTTCCACCATCTTGCCGGCACCTTCCATGGCGGAAAGCAGCGTGGCTTCGTTGAAACGCGCAGGCGGCTTCGTTTCGCTCTCAGTCACTTCAATATCGAGCACTTTTCCATTTTCGTTAGGCAAGATAGCTACGAGAGTTTGTTCGTCGTCGTTCGATGATTCCTTGCCGTAGACCGACTGCCAGCCCGGATCGATAATAATTTTTCCGTCCGTCCGGAAGGCATCTTTCTCCACGCGCGTGATCCGCGTGGTCACCTCAAACTGGGCGGACGGATAAAACACCGCGATAAAGCGGCGCACAATCATATCGTAAATTTTCTGCTGCACCTCATCGAGCCCGTGCGCCGCCGTGCCCGTCGGCACGATGGCGAAGTGATCGGAAATCTTGGCGTTATCAAAAATTCGCTTGGAAGGCTTGACCCACTTGTTGTCCAAAACCTTGCGAGCGTACCCGTTTTCCAGTTGGCCCAGCGTTTCCTTGACCGTGGCAATGTAATCCTCCGGCAAATGGCGCGAATCGGTCCTGGGATAGGTGACCACTTTGAAACGCTCGTACAGTTGCTGCGCGATTTGCAGCGTGCGCTTGGCGCTGAAACCGCGGCCGTTGGCATCGCGTTGCAGGCTGGTCAGATCATAGAGGAGCGGAGGCGCCTGGCTGGTGGGCTTGCGCTCTTCCGTCACGATTCCCGTTTTGCCCAGACACCGGCCCTTTATTTCGTCGGCGGTCGCTCGTTCCCAAATGCGCTCGGCCCGGCCGTCTTCGTCGCCGTTCTTGGTAAATTCTTCGCGAAACCAGCGGCCGCGATACGTGCCGGCTTTGACTTCGAAATCGCCGAACACTTCAAAATAGGCGCGGGGCTTGAAGGCGTGAATCTTGTCCTCCCGCTCGGTCAGGATGGCGAGGGTCGGAGTTTGCACCCGGCCCACCGGGGTCAGTTGAAAACCCCCGGTCTTATTATTGAACGCGGTCATGGCGCGGGTGCCGTTGATCCCGACGAGCCAGTCGCTTTCCGAGCGGCAAACCGCGGCCTTGGCCAGCGGAATCATCTCTTCATCCGTCCGCAAGTGCGCGAAAGCCGTGCGGATCGATTCCGCCGTCATCGACTGCAGCCAGAGCCGGCGCACCGGTTTCTTGCTGCCGGTCAGCTTGACCAGGTAACGGAAAATGAGCTCGCCTTCGCGCCCCGCGTCACAGGCGTTGATGAGCGAGTCGATCTCCTTCCGCTGCATCAACTTCTTTAAGAGATTAAAACGCGACTTGGTCTTGTCGATGGGCTTGAGCTCGAATTCTTCCGGAATAATCGGGAGGTTGGCGAAACTCCACTTGCCCCGCTTCACATCGAGCTCGCTCGGGAGACAGAGCTCCACCAGGTGCCCCAAAGCCGAGGAAATGACGTACTCATCGTTCTCGAAATAGTCGTCGTGTTTCTTAAAGCCACCGAGCGCGCGAGCCAGGTCACTGGCCACGCTTGGCTTTTCCGCAATGATTAAGGATTTCGACATCTGGATAACGACTCCTCGAAAACCGGTAGCAGGTCGCGGACGAGCTTAGCCCAGTTTTACAAAGTATTTACCGGGCAACTGCTTAACGAGCCGCTTGAGTTCGAGGCGGAGGAGGGTAGAAGAGACCGTCCCGCTTGGCAAATCGCATTTGGCGGCTATTTGGTCGATGGGGGTTTCGGACTCATTGATGGCATCATAGATCCGCCGCTCTTCCTCCGTGAGCGGCGGCAGAGGACGGACGGCCGCTTCCGGGGAGGGCTTGGTCTCCGGCAAGAGCACTTGTAAATCGTCCAAAATGTCATTCGCGCTCATCACCAGCTTGGCCCCCTCCTGGATCAGCCGGTTCGACCCCATCGCGCTCGGAGCATTAATATGACCGGGCACGGCGTAAACCGATCTCCCCTGCTCAACGGCCTGGGACGCCGTAATCAGGGCCCCGCTATTCAGCCCGGCTTCCACCACCAGAATTCCGTGGCTCCAACCACTGATAATACGGTTGCGCATCGGAAACGTTTGCCGGTCGGGTTCCACTTCCATGGAGAACTCGGACAAAATCGCGCCGTTTCCGTTGACAATTTTTTCGGCCAGCGCCTGATTTTCGGGCGGATACAATTTCTTTAACCCGGAGCCGATCACCGCGATCGTGCGCCCTTTGGCCGCGAGCGCGCCCTGGTGCGCGGCCGTGTCAATCCCGCGGGCCAGGCCGCTGATGACGGTGAGTCCGGCGTAGGCAATCTGGTAGGCCAGCTTCTTGGCGCACTCACTTCCGTAATGCGTCGTTTTGCGCGAGCCGATCACGGCGATGGCATGCCGATCGCGCTCCTGCACTTCGCCCCAAACGTAGAGGACGATGGGCGGCGCGTGTATTTCGCGGAGCGCTCGTGGATAGAGTGGTAAATCCTGCGTCAGGACGGTCGCGCCGAAATCTTTGATCCGTTGCAATTCCGCGGACAAATCGATGATCGATTCCCAGCTGGAAATGTGATCGGCCACTTCATTGCCTATGCCCTCGACCGTGCGCATCTCGCTGCGTTTTGCGGACAGGACGCGTTCCGGGGTCTCGAAGACTTGCAGAAGCTTGCGCAAACGCACCGGTCCCACCGTGGGAAGCATGTTCAGCGCGATACAGGCTTCGGTGGAATTCATGGAGAAGATAGCTCAGCTCTGCACCCGCCCGAAGGCAGATGTAGCGGCACTTGGCACAAGCACCGTTACAATCGTTGGCGGCGTCAATTTCGCCGACCTGCTAAAATGGGATTTCGTCGTCGTCCGGGTCGGCCGCCGCTGCGGCTTTAGGCGGTGCCGCCGGCTTCCCGCTCGCGCGGGCCGGGCGCTCTTCCTCAGCGGCTTCTCCACCACCGCCACCCCCGCCCGCCCCTCCGGGCCGGCTGCCGAGCAGCTGCATGGTTTCTCCGATGACACGTAATTTCGAACGCTTCTGTCCAGTTTGCTTGTCGTCCCAGGTATCGAGCTGAAGACGGCCCTCGATAAAAACAGGACGCCCCTTCTTCAGGTATTCGCCCGCGATTTCCGCCAGGCGCGCCCACAGGACGACGTCGACATACGTGACTTCCTCCCGCTTCTCGCCGTTATCGAGGGTGTAAGCACGGTTGACGGCAAGACCAAGATCGCACACCGCACTCCCTTTGGGCGTGTAGCGGACTTCCGGGTCCCGCGTCAGGTTTCCGAGCAGAATGACTTTATTAAAGCTGGCCATCCGCCAGTTTTAGCCAACTTACTTGGCCGGTGCCAACTTTTTCGGCGCGCGCTCTTTTTTCTCGGTCTTTTCCTTCAAACGCTGGAAGGTTTGACGATAAACCTCGGGGTCGAGCTTGAACTTGGACCGCAGCTTCGTGATGAGCTGAGGATCGGCGTGAAAGACAAAATTCACATAAAACCCGGCATCGAGGGGACCAGCCACATAGGCAAACGGCCGTTTATCCATCTTTTGCACCTGCTCGATCTCCGCGCCTTCTTTTTGAAATTCCGACTCCAGACGGTCGACGATTTCTTTCACGGTATCTTCCTTGCCTTGCGTGTTCAGGACGAACAACGCTTCGTAACGATTCTTCATAATTCTTCAGATTTGTTGAAAGTGTTCATCGCGGAAACGACGCCATTGTCAATTGCCCATTTCGCCGCGGCCGCTGCCCGCTCGACCGCC
>JBBRDU010000068.1:0-15768 GCA_038203615.1 Chthoniobacterales bacterium | reverse complement strand
GGGAACAAATCGCCGCCCCAAAAAGTTCGCGATCGCGAGGGCGCGATCGCCAGCACGCGAGTCGCGTGCGCTCCCCGGACTGTTGCGCGCCACCGTCCGCGACATGAAGAACGCGATCGAATTCCGGCTAAACGGAAGCGACATTCGGGTCGATTCCGTTTCGCCGAACACGACCTTGCTCGATTGGCTGCGCGCGCGCGGCCTGACCGGTTCGAAGGAAGGCTGCGCCGAAGGAGATTGCGGCGCCTGCTCGGTCGCCATGGTGGATCGCGATGGCAAAGGGAAGCCTTGTTACCGATCGATCAACAGCTGCCTCGTTCCGCTCCCCCTCATGGCCGGGCGTGATATCGTCACGGTGGAAGGAGTGGCCGGCAATCGCTTGCATCCGCTACAGCAGGCCATGGTCGATAATCACGGCTCGCAATGCGGCTACTGCACGCCCGGATTCATCATGTCGATGTTCGAGGGATATTACCGCAAGAATCTCAAGACGGCCGCGCAATTAGACGAACAGTTGTGCGGGAACCTTTGCCGTTGCACGGGATACCGCGCCATCCGCGACGCCATGGCGGACGCTTTCGCACAGCGCCATGGGAAGGACGACTTCGAAACCCGGCTAGAGAGCGCACCGCGCCGGCTGTCCATGGTCAAGTATTCGCAAAACGGGGAGCACTTTCTCCGTCCGGTTTCGCTCAAGCAATTATTCGCCGCCACGGCGAAACACCCGGAAGGCCGGCTCATCGCCGGGGCCACGGAACTCGGTCTCGATATCACAAAGCGTTATCACAAATTCCCCACGCTCATCTCGATTGAAGGGATTTCCGAGCTGACCAAGATCACGTCGACGACCGAGGAATGGAGCGTGGGCGCGGCGGTCACACTGACGCGCCTCGACGAAGCGGTCGGCGCCGAGTTTCCCGAGATCGCGGACATGCTCCACCTCTTCGGCTCACGCCAGATCCGGAACCGCGCCACGCTCGGAGGCAATCTGGTCACGGCCTCGCCCATTGGAGATGCCGCGCCGGTTTTGCTGGCGCTCAATGCGCGCCTTGTCCTCGCCGCGTCCAAGGGCGAGCGCGTGCTATCGATTGATGACTTCTTCGTTTCCTACCGCAAGACCGCGCTCGCTCCGGGCGAGATCTTAAAGTCGATCCTGATTCCTCGAGGAAAGAAGGACGCCGTCACGCGATGCAAATTCTACAAGGTCTCGAAACGCCGGGAGATGGACATCAGCACGGTGGCCGGCTGCTTTTCGATGGCGCTTAATGAGGCCGGACTCATCTCTCAGGTGCGACTGGCCTTCGGTGGCGTCGCCGCCATGCCGGCGCGGGCGCGCCAGACTGAAAACGCATTGCTCGGCCAAAAGTGGAATGAAACGACGTTGCGCGGGGCTCTGCCAATTCTCGAACGGGAATTCGCTCCCATCTCCGATGTGCGAGGCAGCGCGACCTTTCGCCGGCGCCTGATCACAGATTTGCTCTCCAAGTTTTTTCACGATCAAAGCCAACCCGCTTCCAGCCCACCCATCGCCCGTTCGTTAGGCGAGCCCGAACCGGCCCTGCCGCACGAGAGCGGTCACAAGCACGTGACGGGCGAGGCCATTTATGTCGATGACATTCCCCCCGGCCAGAGCATGCTCGAGGTCTGGCCGGTCTGCTCGCCGCATGCGCATGCCCGCATCACCCGGCGCGACGCCACCGCCGCGCGCGCCATGCCCGGCATTGCGGCAGTGCTGCTGGCCGAAGACGTGCCCGGTTTGAATGATGTTGGCGCCGTTCGCCATGACGAGATTCTGCTGGCCGACCAGGAAGCCTTCTATCACGGACAAATCATCGCGCTCGTGGTGGGCGAGACGCAGGAAGTTTGCCGCGCCGCCGCCGCGCAAGTGATTGTTGAGTATGAGCTGCTTTCGCCCATCTTCACGATCGAAGAAGCGATCGCGGCCGGCAGTTTTCATACGGAACCAAATCATATCCGACGCGGCAACGTGGATGCGGCGCTGCGCGACGCCCCCTTGACGTTGGAAGGCGAAATCTCTTTTGGCGGACAGGATCATTTTTATCTCGAGACGAATGCGGCCTGGGCCGAGCGCGGCGAAGACGGGACCATCTTCGTCAGTTCATCGACGCAGCACCCATCCGAGGTGCAACACATCGTCGCGCACGTGCTCGCGCTCCCCATGCACAGCGTGGTCGTCGAATGCCCCCGCATGGGCGGCGGATTCGGCGGAAAGGAAACGCAGGCCGCCACCATCGCCGCGCTGGCTGCGCTCGCCGCCACCAGGACCGGCCGCAAAGTCCGGTTCCGGCTGAATCGCGATCAGGACATGATGATCACCGGGAAACGTCATCCGTTCCTCGGAAAATTCCGGGTTGGCTTTGATTCGGATGGCCTACTGCACGCCGCCCAGGTGGAGTTGTTTTCCAATGGCGGATGGTCCCTCGATTTATCGCGGGCCGTGACGGATCGCGCTGTTTTCCATCTCGATAACTCTTACTACATCCCGCATGTCGCCTTCAGCGGAGCGGTCACCAAAACCAACCTGGCCTCCAACACGGCCTTCCGCGGCTTCGGCGGACCACAAGGCAGGTTCGTGATCGAAGAGATTCTCGATCGCGTGGCGCGCCGCACCGGGATCGCGCCGGAAAAAGTGCGCGAACGAAATCTCTACCGCGGCACCGGCGAAACCAATACGACCCCCTACGGTCAGGAGATTGAAGACAACCGGATCGAGCGGGTCTGGCGCGAACTAATCCTTTCGAGCGACTTCGCAGCGCGGCGAGCCGCCTTGCGAAAGTGGAACGAAGAGCACCCGCAGCGCAAACGCGGCATCGCCATCACGCCGGTGAAATTCGGCATCTCTTTCACGACCACGCACCTCAACCAGGCGGGCGCGCTCGTCCTCCTCTACCAGGATGGCACCGCGCAAATTAATCACGGCGGCACCGAGATGGGACAAGGCGTGCACACGAACATCCGCGCGATCGCCGCAAAGGAACTGGGACTCACGCCGGACCGTGTCCGCGTCATGCACACACGCACGGACAAGGTGCCGAACACATCGGCCACCACCGCGTCCTGCGGCACTGACTTGAACGGGGCGGCCGTCAAAAATGCTTGCGACACTTTGCGCGCGCGTCTCCTCCCATTCGCGATGGAAATGTTAATGGAGAAGAATGGTCGCGCGCCGGCCGAGAGCAAAATCGTTTTCAAGGATAACGCGATGGCTGACGTGGATGCGCCCGAGATGGATATTCCCATGGCCGAACTTTTTCAACGCGCCTATTTCGCGCGCACGAGTTTGAGCGCGACCGGTTTCTACCGGACTCCGGATATTCATTTTGACCGCGAGACCGGGCGCGGTAAACCGTTCCACTACTTCGCCGTCGGCGCCGCCGTCAGCGAAGTCGAAGTGGATAGCTTCACCGGCATGATGCAGATCAAGCGCGTGGACATTCTCCATGATGCGGGGGACGCCGTGAATCGCGGCGTGGCGCGCGGACAAATCGAGGGTGGCTTTGTGCAGGGAGCGGGATGGTTGACCGCCGAGGAACTGATCTGGGATGCGCAAGGCCAGCTCCTCACGCATTCGCCGGATACTTACAAGATTCCGGCCGTCGGCGACATGCCCGAGGTTTTTAATGTCGCGTTTCTCGCACAGGCCACGCAGGCGAATGTGATTCACGGAAGCAAGGCCGTGGGCGAACCGCCCCTCATGCTCGCTTTCTCGGTGCGCGAAGCCATTCGCGACGCCGTCGCCGCCGTCGGTCAGCCGGGCCGCGAAGTGCGATTGGCCTCGCCCGCCACATGCGAGGCGATTTCGAACGCGATCGCCGAAAGGACCGGTCTATCCACGCGTTCGGACGAGTTAGCCGAGCGTGTCCTTTCTTAGCGGAGTGCTTGTGTTCGAAGGACCAAATTCCAAGCTCCAACATCCAGAGACGCTTCAACGTTCAAGCTTTAAGACGAAACATAAACTCGACCATGCGAATATTGATTATTGATGTTTCTCTGGAGCTTGGAGGTTGGGGTTTGGAGCTTATGGCCGTTCTCAACGCTTTAACCCCTTTAACACTTCAACAGTTGAACCCATGAGACATCTCCAGCACAAGCTGAGTGTCGCGCGCGGTGAGAGACCGGCCGAGCTGTTGTTCCAGAACGCGCAACTGGTCAACGTGATGAGCGGGGAAATTTATCCCGCGGACGTGGCGGTGGATGACGGGCGCGTCGTGGGCATCGGAGATTACGAGGCCAGGGAGACGATTGATCTCGGCGGCGCCTATCTGGCCCCGAGTTTGATCGACGGACATTTCCACGTGGAAAGCACGATGGTGACGCTGCCCGAGTTTGTGCGCGCGGTCGTGCCGCACGGGACCGGAGCGATGGTGATCGATCCCCATGAATACGCCAACGTTCTCGGCCTGGACGGAATCCGTTACGTGCTCGAATCGAGCAGGAATCTGCCGATCGATTTTTTCATCATGCTGCCTTCGTGCGTCCCGGCGACGCATCTGGAGACGGCGGGCGCACGTTTTACGGCCAACGACCTGGCGCTTCTGATCGCGGACGATCGCATCGCGGGTATTGCCGAGTTAATGAATTATCCCGGCGTTTTCCTCGGGATGGAAAGCGAACTGGCCAAGATCAAGGCGGGCAAGGGCAAAGTGATCGACGGACATGCGCCTGGTCTGCGGGGCAAGAATCTCAACGCCTACGCCCTCGCGGGAATTCGGTCTGACCACGAAAGCACGGAGCTGGAAGAGGCGCGGGAGAAGTTGCGGCTCGGCCTGCACCTGCTCGTGCGCGAAGGAAGCACCGAGCGGAATCTCGAACACATCATTGGCCTGGTCACGCCGCAGAACTCAGCCAATTGTTCTTTCGCCACGGACGACAAGTTGCCGGGCGACCTCGTGGGGGAAGGACACATCGATCATTCGATCCGCAAGGCGATCGCCCACGGCGTGCCGCCGGTCACCGCCATCCAGATGGGCACGATCAATACGGCGCGGCATTATCGATTAAAGAACCATGGCGCCATCGCGCCGCGCTTCTGGGCGGATTTCATCGTGATCGATGACCTGGAGAAGATGTCGATTCAGCGTGTTTACAAGAAAGGAAAGCTAGTCGCGGAAAATGGCCGCTACACCGGCGCCACACCGGCAGAAGTGCCGCAGCCGCGCAGCACCATGAACCTGAGTTATCGCGCACCGCAGGATTTCCAGGTCGCGGCGAACGGCGCCAAAAAGATCAGGGTCATCGAGATTGTGCCGCATCAGATCGTGACCAGGACCGCGCTGGAGGTTCCTAAGATTGTGGATGGACAAATCGTGTCGGACCCCTCACGCGATATCTTGAAACTCGTCGTGGTGGAGCGTCATCACGCCACCGGCAATGTGGGCGTGGGATTTGTGCGCGGCTTCGGTCTGCAACGCGGCGCGCTTGGATCCACCGTGGCACACGACGCACATAATGTGGTCGTGGCAGGCACGAACGACGATGATATCGCAGCGGCCATCAAGGCCCTGGAAAAAATGCGAGGAGGGCAGATCGCAGTGGTGGATGGCCAAGTCGAAGCCGCTTTGCCCCTGCCGATCGCCGGTTTGGTTTCCGATCAACCTCTTGAAACTGTCATTGAAAACATTACAGCGTTAAATGCCGCGGCGGCGAAACTGGGCTGCGCACTAGAGGCGCCGTTCATGACGCTTTCCTTCATGAGTCTCTCCCCGATTCCGGAGTTAAAATTGACTGATCAGGGATTGGTTGACGCGATTCATCTCAAACTGACGAGTCTGATTGCAGATTGAGGCGCGCGGAGGGTTTTGTCGGCTCGACGGAGTCTCGCCCCACCGGTGTGCGCCTTCCCTCAGAAATAGGCCGAGCTGCCTCCCGGGTGGGGCGAGACTCCGTCGAGCCGTTGAATGCTTCGTCCTCAAACCCCGGAAGCCAGCGGCTTCCCCGACAGATCTGTGTCACGTCGTTGGCAGCCGAAGGGTCCCAATGACCGGGACGCCCCGCCTTTTCAGCCCGCTGCCATGACAAAAACACTGGCGCTCTGCCAAGGAGTCGTCTCAGACTAATCAAAACGATGAGCGGAAAACTCGATCCCAAACGCATGGTCGCCGAACTGAAAGAACTGCGGTCACTGACCGGCGATGCCCACGGCGCGCAGCGTGTGGCGTTTACTCCCACTTGGAGAAAGGCGCGCGCCTGGTTGCAGTCGAAAGTAGAGGCGCTGGGCGTCGAGGTTCACAACGACGCGGCCGGAAATTTCTGGGGGACACTGCGCGGCGATTCCGAAAAAGCGCTCCTTATCGGGGGGCACATCGATTCCGTTCCGAACGGCGGCTGGCTTGATGGATGTTTGAATACACTCGCCGGCGTTGAAGTTCTCCGTCGCATCCACGCCCAATACAACGGCAAGCCGCCCGTCACCGTCCGGCTGGTCGATTGGGCGGACGAAGAAGGCGCGCGTTTCGGCAAGAGTTTGTTCGGCTCGTCGGCCTGCTCCGGCCATCTCGACATGAATGAAGCGCGCGTGCTCACAGACAGGGACGGCGTCGCGCTCCCGGATGCGCTGGTGGAGCACGGTATTCATTTTGAGAAGATCAAAGACGCCGGCCAGGAATTGAAGAACGCCGCCGCCTATTTGGAATTGCACATCGAACAAGGGCCCGTGCTCCTGGATTTGGATCTTCCGCTGGGCACGGTTCTGGGCACGTTTGGCGTGGAACGGCATGCCATCACCTTTCACGGCCAGGCCGCCCATTCCGGCAGCACTCCGATGAACCGCCGGCGCGATGCTTTTCTGGCGGCCGCGCGCATGAGTCCGGAAATTTACCAAATCGCGGAGCGCAGCGGCCATGGCGTCTGCACGATCGGTTCCTGCACGACCAAGCCGGGGATCGTGACCAGTGTGGTGGAAGACTGCCGCATCACGCTCGATCAGCGCCATCTCGACGCCAAAGCGCTCAGCCGAATGTTCGAGGAAGCGAAGAGCGCGAGCGAGAAGTTCGCGAAGGAAGGGAACGTCGAGGTGTCGTGGGAGCGGCTTTGGCAAATCGAGCCCATCCTTTTCAATGACGACCTCCTCCGTTTTTGCGATGAAGCCATCACGGAGACAGGCGCCCAGCCGCATCGCATTCCATCAGGGCCGTTGCACGACGCCGCCGAAGTGGCGCGCTCCGGCATTCCCACGGTCATGATGTTCGTGCAAAGCCTGCATGGCATCAGTCATAACAAGATCGAAGACACAAAAGAAGAGCACCTCGAGATGGGCGTCACCGCCTTCGACAAACTGGCGGATAAGGCGATGGAGTGGATCGGGAGCAAATAGGTCACGGCGATTTTGGTGGATTGGGCGCTCCGAGCACGATGCTAAAACGGACGAGCGTCAGAGCGCTCACAAATTAGCGGCTTCGCCGCCACCCTTAACATCGCCCTGCGGAGCGGTCGATCCTCCTAGCCCGGTCGGCGTCCGTCATCTGTCAGGCAAAACCCGACATTTTTGTATCGAAATGATTCGAGCGACCTGCTAGAAAGCAGGGTTTTCCCGGAAAGAACTCAGATATGGCCACACTCGCTAGCACCGTCGACGGACTGAAACTTCCCAACCCTTTCGTGATCGGGTCCGGCCCTCCCGGGACCAACCTCAACGTCATCACCCGCGCTTTCCGCGAAGGATGGGGCGCCGTCATCGCCAAAACCGTCAGCCTCGATGCGTCGAAGGTGGTCAATGTCGCGCCGCGTTATGCCAAACTTTTCGCGGCCGACGGAAAAGAACCGATCGGCTGGGAAAACATCGAGCTGATCAGCGATCGCCCGTTCAAAATCTGGATCGAAGAATTCAAGAAGTGCAAAGACCAGTTCCCCGACAGCATTCTGATTGCCTCCATCATGGAGGAATACAACAAGGATGCCTGGACCGAAATCGTGGGCCGCTGTGAAGAAGCAGGCGTCGATTCGTTCGAGCTGAACTTTTCCTGCCCGCACGGTCTGCCCGAACGCAAGATGGGCGCGGCCATGGGCGAGAATTCCGAGATTGTCGAAGAAGTGGTCGGCTGGGTCATGGCCACCGCCACCAAGCCGGTCTGGGCCAAGATGACGCCGAACGTTACGCGCATTACGGATCCGAGCCGCGCCGCTTTTCGAGGCGGAGCGCAGGGCGTGAGCGCGATCAATACGATTCGGAGCGTCATGGGCGTCAATCTCGACACCCTTCGGCCCGAGCCGACGGTCGAGGGTTATACCACGCCCGGTGGATATTCGTGCAAGGCGGTCCGGCCCATCGCGCTCCGCATGGTCATGGAGATCGCGACCATGATTCGTGGCGAGTTCCCGGGGCGCACGCTCTCCGGCATTGGCGGCATTGAAAGCGGCGGGGACGCAGCCCAATTCATTTTGCTCGGGGCCGACACCACCCAAGTTTGCACCGGTGTGATGAAATTCGGCTACGATTGCGTGAAGCGCATGTGCGACGAATTGCTCGCCTTCATGGAGAAACACAAATTCGAAACGCTGAACGACTTCAAAGGGAAGAGTCTCGATTACTTCACCACGCATGCCGAGCTCGTGCGCATGCAGGGTGAGCGAAAGGCCAAGGATAAAGCCACGGCAGACGCCGCCGCCGCCGCCAAAAAGATCGTGCGCGCCGACAGCGAATGGAGTGGCGACGATTTCGTAAAGCAATCGGACGCCCTTTCGCAAGGGTGAAACCGAGGGCAATGACGATGGCCACGCCTCGGGTAGCGCACGCGTCTCGCGTGCTGGCGATGGCGTCCCGCCATCGCGAACTTTCTCCCGAAGATTGTTTCGGCGAGACGCCGAAGCCAGCACGCGAGACGCGTGCGCTCCCCGGAAACGCGCACGCGTTCTCGCGAATGACGGGGAGCGTTGGTGCTTGGTGACAAGGGATCACGGATTATATTGACCAATGACAACGTCGACTGCTGCTGTCCGCTCGTCACCCGCCACTCGTCCCTCGTCACTCTTCCCCTGCCCCGTCTTCATCGGTGGCCAATGGCGCGAAATCAGCGGGGGGGATACCACACCGGTTTATAATCCCTCGCGCGGCGAGGTCATCGCGGAAGTCCCGTTATGCGGTGCTGAGGTGGTTCACGAAGCGGTGGAAGCAGCCGCGCAAGCGTTTCCGGCCTGGCGCGACACGCCGCCTATCGAACGCGCCCGTCTCTTCTTTCGGTATCGCCAGTTGATCGAGGAAAACTTCGATCGCCTTTGCGAAACGGTGTCACGCGAACATGGGAAGACATTGGCGGAAGCGCGCGGCAGCGTTTTTCGCGGCATTGAAAATGTGGAATACGCCTGCAGCATTCCCACCCTCTTGATGGGCGATACGCTGGAGCAGCTCGCCCGCGGCGTCGATTGCGAAACCATGCATCAACCGCTCGGAGTTTGCGTCGGCATCACTCCCTTTAATTTTCCCGCCATGGTCCCCATGTGGATGTTCCCGGTCGCCCTGGCCTGCGGCAATACTTTCGTGCTCAAACCGAGCGAGAAAGTTCCGCTGAGCGCTGTCTTGATCATCGAGCTGTTGGAGAAAGCGGGCTTGCCTAAAGGGGTTCTCAACCTCGTGCATGGCGGCCGCGAAGCAGTCGACGCGTTGCTCGTTCACCCCAGGGTCCGCGCCATCTCTTTCGTCGGTTCATCGCCGGTGGCGAAGCATATTTATGAAACCGGCACGCAGAATGGCAAGCGGGTGCAGGCCAACGGTGGCGCCAAAAATTATATCGTGGTCATGCCGGATGCGGACATGGCTCGCACGGTCGAGGCCCTTTCCACCGCGGCCTTCGGCTGCGCCGGCGAACGTTGTATGGCGGGATCGACCGCCATCGCCGTCGGGAAAGCAGCCGAACACGTTCTCCCTATTCTGGTGGAAGCGGCCCGCGCCATCAAAGTCGGGCCGACTGACACGAAAAATCAGCCAGACATGGGACCGGTCATCACCGCGCAACATCGTGATCGTGTGCTCAGCCTGGTGGCGGCCGGTGAAAAAGAAGGCGCGAAGGTCATCGCGGACGGACGCAACGTGAAGATCGCCGATGCCCCGAACGGATTTTATATGGGTGCGACCATTATGGATAATGTGCAGGGCGACATGACCATCGCTCGGGAGGAAGTATTCGGTCCGGTCTTGAACGTCATGCGCATGAACGATCTCGATCAGGCCATCGAAGCGGCCAACCGCTCCGCCTATGGAAATGGCGCTGCCATTTTTACGAGCTCCGGCAAATCCGCGCGCGAATTCAAGCATCGCGTCAAAGCCGGAATGGTCGGGATCAACGTGGGCGTACCAGCCACCATGGCCATGTTCCCATTCACCGGCTGGGACGAATCCTTCTACGGCGACCTGCACATCCAAGGCAAAGAAGGCGTCCAATTTTACACTCAGCAGAAAGTGGTTTCGACGCGCTGGTTCGGCGACGGCGTGGGAGATGTATGGAAAAAGTGAATTCCGAATGACGGATGACGAATAATGAAGGTAACTGCCAATGAGGCCGAAACATATTCAGCGCAGGAGCTGGCGTTTTGGGAGTTGGATATGGAGGCGCCGGGCGAGTTCGGCGTTCGGGGAACTCCGCCTCCCATGGTTTATGATTTGGAGGAGCGAACCGCGCTCTTCGGCGAAAAGATCATTCTCCTGGCCAAAAGGATTTCAAGGGGCCCGGATAACAATTGCCTGATTGATCAGCTCGTCGGCGCGGGCACCAGCGTAGGCGCGAACTATTGCGAGGCGGACGACGGCGTTTCTCGTGCGGACTTTAAAACACCGCATCGGCACCTGCCGAAAAGAAGCGCGCGAAACGAAATTCTTCCTCCGCATGGTTGCTATCGCCGAACCCACCTTAAAGCCCACCGCTCGCGAACTGTGGAAAGAAGCGCACTCGCTCCATCGCATTTTTAGCAGAATCTGGAGAAGCACCACGACCTGAGTTCGCCACGCCATTCGTCATTCGTTATCCGTTATCCTCATTTTTCCCAATGTCACTTTTGATTAAGGACGGAGAAATCGTAACGCCGAGCGAGCGCTACGTGGCGGACATCTGGTGCGAAGACGAGACTATCACGCGGATCGACCGCAAGATTGAAGCGCCGGCCGGCGCGGAAGTCATCGACGCCAAAGGAAAATACGTTTTCCCCGGCTTCATCGATCCGCACGTGCACATTTATCTCCCCTTCATGGGCACTTACGCGAAGGACACGCATGAGACGGCCAGTCGCGCCGCTCTGGTGGGAGGCACCACCACGTTCATCGAAATGATTTGCCCAGCCCGCGGCGACAAACCGCTCGAAGCCTTTGAGCTTTGGCTGGGCAAAGCAGAGGGGAAGAGCGCATGCGATTTCACTTTTCACATGGGTGTGACGCGCTACGACGAGGAAGCGGAGCGCGATTTCCGGGAAATTGTGCAGCGCGGGATCAGCAGTTTTAAAATCTTCCTCGCTTACAAAGGCGCGTTCGGCGTGACCGACGAGGAACTTTACAAGACGCTGACCCTCGCCAAGCAGCTTGGGGTCATCACAACGGCGCACTGCGAGAACGCCGATCTTGTTTTGGAGTTGCAGAAAAAACTGCTAGCCGAAGGCAAGACCGGACCGGAATGGCATTATTGGAGCCGTCCCCCGCGGGTGGAAGCGGAAGGCGTGCATCATCTCATGACCTTCGCCGAGATGACCGGCGCGCACGTTTACATCGTGCACACGAGTTGCGAAGAATCATTGCGGGAAGCCACGCGCGGCGCGGAGCGCGGCGTGCGCGTCTGGGCGGAGACGCTCATTCAATATCTCCTGCTCGACCGGACGGACGCGGAGAAGCCGAATTTCGAAGGGGCCAAGAACGTGATGTCTCCCCCGCTCCGCGATAAGAAAAACCAGGAAGTCATGTGGAATGCCTTGCGCACGGGACTGGTGACCACGCTGGCGACCGATCACGCCCCGTTCGATTTCGCCCAAAAGAAGATGGGCGAAAAGGATTTCACCAAGATTCCCAACGGCATTCCGTCCCTGGAAGACCGGATAAATCTTTATTTCACCCATGGGGTGAAGCGAGGCCGAATCGATCTGCATCGTTTCGTCGACACGGCCAGCACGCAGGCGGCCAAATTGTTCGACCTCTTCCCGCGCAAAGGCGCGATCCAGATCGGGGCCGACGCCGACCTGGTGGTCTACGATCCAAATTATCGCGGAAAGATCTCCGCCAAAACGCACCAGATGAACCTGGATTACAACTCTTTCGAAGGCTGTGCCATCGAAGGCCGGCCCCACATCGTGACGGTGCGAGGCAAAGTGGCGGCACGCGACGGCAAGTTTGTGGGCGAGATCGGTCGCGGCCAATTGCTCAAACGCAAGCCGTCGCACTTCTAGTCTTCTTTCTGGGGAGCGCTCGCCGCGGCGAGCAGTTGCCGGCAGCTGGCCGGCAACATCTTGGACAGAGGATCCCAGGATGACGGATGCCAAGGATGGTATCGGCAAGCTGCCGAGACCGACAGGCTGGCAGTCTGTGCTCCCCGGACATAAAAACCAGCGAGCGTTAGATCAGAACGCCGATGACATTCGCGGTCAGGTAGCAGGCGAGCAGTCCGCCAACCATGGCGCGGAGGCCGAGCCGCGCCAGATCACCGCGACGATTGGGCGCGAGCGAGCCAATTCCGCCGATCTGGATGGCGATGCTGGAGAAATTGGCAAAGCCGCAGAGGGCATAGGTGGCGAGGATAAAGCTGCGTGGATCCATCTGCGCTTTTTGCTGGGTCAACGAGACGTAGCCGATGAACTCATTCAGCACGATGCGCTCGCCGAGAATTTGTCCGACCAGTTGGCAATCACGCGTGGCCACGCCCATGAGCCAGGCGCAAGGCCAGTTGAGATAGCCCAGCACATTTTGCAGCGTGAGCGGCTGAGAGATGCCGCCCCAGCGCTGCAACTTGGAGAAAACATAATTGGCCAGAGCCACCGTGGCGACGAAGGCAATCAACATGCCGAGCACATTGATGGCCAGGGAAATTCCTTCGCTCGCTCCGCGACAGAGCGCATCGATGCTGTTGACTGCGTTTTTTTCGACCGTGGCCGGGGCCGTACTGCGCGTTTCGCTGATCTCGGTTTCCGGGAACATGATCTTCGCGATGAGCAAGCCGGCTGGCGCGCTCAGGACAGAGGCGGTGAGCAAATGCCCCGCATCCACTCCAAGCTGGGCGTAAACGACCATGACGCCGCTCGCGATCGTAGCCATTCCCGTCGTCATCAAAGCCATCAGCTCGCTCATCGTCATCCGCGGAATATAAGGTTTGATGAGCAAAGCGGCTTCCGTCTGGCCCATGAAAATATTGCTGGCCGCGCCGAGACTTTCACTACCGCTTGTGCGCATGGCGCTGCGCATAACCCAGGCCATGGCATGAACCACGCGTTGCAGAATTCCCCAATGATAAAACAAAGTGGAGAGCGCTGAGATCACAATGATGGTGGCGGAGATTGAAACGGCGAAAATGTAGGCGTGGCCTGGTCCGAAATTGCTCTTCAGAAGTTCGCTGTTGGCCAGCGGACCGAAAACCATTTCCGCGCCGGCATTGGCGAAGTCATTCAGTTTGCCGATGGCTCGCCCCGCGCCGGAAAAGAGGGCCTCCCCCACCCAGGTCTTCAAAATGAAAAGGGCAAAGGCGAATTGCAGACCGACGCCCCAGAGAACGGTGCGCCAGGGAAAAATTCTTCGATTCGAGGAAATGAGCCAGGCGCAGACGAGGATGACGACCAATCCCAGCGCACTAATGAGTCGAAGCGGCATAATCAATTGTCCCACCCGAGAGGGGCAAAAAGGCGAGAGTAGGCGAACGCGCCGCGTTGACAAGACACCTTTACCGAAGGCACGATCAATCCCTCATGACGATCGGTTCCACTCGTTTTGCGCCCGACATCGATCCGGCCGTTTTACCCGAGATGGAGAAGAGTCATCTCTACAATCCTGATCTCGCACCTGTTCCACTGGAGCGGCGCAAGTGGCGGATCGGCAGTTTTGCCGCGCTCTGGATTTCCATGTCGGCCTGCATCCCCACTTACATGCTGGCGTCGTCCCTCATCAGTGGCGGGATGAACTGGTGGCAGGCCATCCTCACGATTTTCCTGGGCAATCTGATCGTGGTCGTTCCGATGATTCTGAACGCGCATGCCGGCACTCGTTATGGCATTCCCTTCCCGGTTTTTTGTCGTGCTTCCTTCGGCACGCGTGGCGCGAATGTTCCGGCGTTGATGCGCGCATTCGTGGCCTGCGGCTGGTTTGGCATCCAAACGTGGATCGGCGGCAACGCCATCTATAAAATCTGTTCCGTCTTCGTGCCTTCGCTGGCCCAGGGTCCCGCCTCTCTCTTCGGAATCACTTTCGCCCAGTTCATCTGTTTCCTCTTTTTCTGGGGAATCAACATGCTCGTCGTTTACAAGGGCATCGATTGCATTCGCTGGCTCCTCAACATCAAAGCTCCGCTGTTGATCGTTCTCGGATTATTCCTGCTCGGATGGGCTTACCGCAGCGCCGGCGGATTCGGCCCCATGCTCTCGCAGCCGTCCGCCTTCGATCCCGGGCAACCAAAGAGCGGCCACTTCTTCGCGTTCTTCGTGCCCGCCCTCACCGGCATGATCGGGTTCTGGGCCACCTTATCTCTGAACATTCCGGACTTCTCGCGTTACGCGCGCTCGCAGCGCGACCAGGTCATTGGACAAATTCTGGGCCTGCCGCTGACGATGGCGCTCTATGCCTTCATCGGGGTCGCCGTCACCTCCGCCACAACCATCATTTATGGAGAGACCATCTGGGATCCGGTCGATGTCCTGACTCGATTTAAGAATCCAGTTATCCTCGTCGTGGCCATGCTCGCTCTCTGCATCGCCACGCTTGCCACCAATATCGCAGCCAACGTGGTCAGCCCAGCCAACGATTTCTCGCACCTGGCCCCGCGCAAGATTTCTTTCCGCACGGGCGGTCTGCTCACTGGATTGATCGGTGTGCTCATGATGCCGTGGAAGCTGGTGGCCGATCCATCCGGCTACATCTTCACCTGGCTGGTCGGTTACAGCGCGTTGCTCGGACCCATCGGGGGAATTATGATCGCGGATTATTACGTCTGGCGACGCAGGCAACTGCAGGTGGCCGCGCTTTACCAGCCCGACGGCGAATATCGTTATACCCACGGCTTCAGTTTCGTCGCGCTCGTCGCGCTGTTCGTGGCCATCCTGCCAAATCTGCCGGGATTTCTCGTCACGGTGAAGCTGGTTGATTCCGCCAGCGTCTCCCCATTTCTCTTCCGACTTTACGATTACGCCTGGTTCGTCGGCTTCGCCCTCGCGTTTGTCACCTACCTTTTGTTGCGAACTTTGAGCCATGGGGCGAAGAAACAGGCGTCGCTTCCACTCTCTCTGACATCCACATGAAAACACCAGAGCTACCTTCCTTCGACCACAAACCGAAAAAATACAGCGGCCTATCAGCCGATGACGTCCTGCGCCTGCGCAAAGAATTCCTGAACCCTGGAATTTTCCTCTATTACAAGAAGCCGATCATGTTGATTGAAGGAAAAATGCAGTACGTGTGGGACGAGCACGGCCGCAGATATCTGGATGCGTTGGGCGGGATCGTGACGGTCAGCGTGGGCCATTGTCATCCGCACGTGGTGGCGGCCGGTCATCGGCAGAACGAACTGTTGCAACATTCGACCACCATCTATTTGCAGCCCAATGTGGTGGAGTACGCGCGCGACCTCGCGGCCAAAATGCCTG
>JBBRDU010000067.1:0-15783 GCA_038203615.1 Chthoniobacterales bacterium | reverse complement strand
GATTTAGGCTACGGCAATTCTGTCCGACGGATTGAGCCGTATGCCTTCCGCCGCACGAAAGCTGGCAAGACACTGCTATGTGCGGTCAAGGTTCAAACACGCGAGTCACGGACGTATCGGTTGGATCGTATTCAGTCCATCAAAGTAACGGACCAACCATTCAAGCCGGCGTTCCGTGTCGAAATAACCGGCAGCGGACATTTGTCCGTTCCACGATTAGCGCAAACAACAACCGCGCAGCCATTTCGAGCCGTTTCCGCTTTCCCCGGACCGCGCATGGTTCATGTCATCAAATGCACGAGTTGCGGCAGAGAATTCAAGCGCGGCAAAGCTGATTACGTTTTGCGCCCCCACAAAGGCCGCGGTGGCTGGCAGTGCCCATCGCTGACCGGTTATCTTGTTCGCACCAGTTACGAATAAAAAATGTCGAACCCAGCACCTCAACTCGTCCAAAAGCTCTGGAACTACTGCAACATCCTGCGGGATGACGGGCTGTCCTACGGCGATTACGTCGAGCAGTTGACGTTCTTGTTGTTCCTGAAAATGGCCGACGAGCAGTCGCGCCTGCGCGGGACGCCTTCCGCTATCCCGAAAGGGGGAAGACTTGGGGTCTGATCTTCACTTTGCACATTGGCCATTAGCCTAGTTAGGTTGAACCGCAGCTTAGCCGCGGTTGTTTCGTTCGGCGATGCTCTTAATCATTTTTACTGCCACCGTGTAACCTGCTGTGCCAAAAAGCTCGGTCAGTTCGCCAAGCGTTATTCCGCTTTGACCACTGTCCGTCAAATCAATGCAACCCTAATCAGACCCCTAATCTGACCCACAAATAAATCGAGAACATGACAAAGCTTGCGCATCAACCGAAAGGAAAAGTTGGGACTGGGGTAATGCAGTAACGCTCACTATTATCACCACATGAAGATATTCACGATCGTCATCGCCGCACTCGCACTCAGCATGTTCGGCGTTTCCAATTCCCGTGCGGGTGAGACCGCTACGGACGCGATGCTGCGGACGGAGAGTTTGGGCGGGTTGCGTCTCGGGTTGCCGGAGAAGGATGTGGTCAAGCTTCTAACAGGAAGAATTGGGGTCGTGTCTAAACATTCAACATGCCGAATTCATCCAATCGTAAAGCGGCTCGCTCTTTAGCAGAAATGACATTCGCTAGTAGAACTTATCTATCATAAGTGGCTTACGATAGAGGCTGCTTTTATGCAAAGTGTAGTTGTAGATCTTGCGGATCAATCCAGAAGGATAAGTTTGGACTGGGTAAGGCAGTAACGCTCACTATTATCACCACATGAAGATATTCACGGTCGTCATCGCCGGACTCGCGCTCAGCATGTCCGGCGTTTCCAATTGCCGTGCGGATGAGACCGCTACAGAAGCGATGCTGCGGACGGAGAGTTTGGGCGGGTTACGTCTCGAGTTGCCGGAGAAGGATGTGGTCAAGCTGCTCGGGCCGCCAGCCAAACGGGGTGCATTGGTTCTCCAGGAAGCAGATGGAAATTACGTGCAGCATTGGCATTACCCGGCCAAGGGCATCGATCTTTTGATGAGCGCCGGCGCGAAAAAGTCGGGGGCGAAGACAGTCGCGAACATCACCGCGTCGGCGCCGTGCACCTTTGCGACCAGGAAAGGAATCAAGATCGGGGACGCGGAAAGCGCCGCGCGTAAGGCTTACGCCGCGCATGCCGATCCTGAATCAGGCAGCGAGCCCGGCATCTTTGTCGTGGGCTCCGTCTACGGCGGGATCATCTTTAATTTCAAAGATCGTAAGGTGAGCAAGATCTTCTTCGGCGCCGCGGCGGAATAAAATCTTAAAGCTGAATGGAGCGAGTGGGTTGAGCGACATAGAAGGCAAAGCTGCGAGGGTAGCAGCGAGTGAGCGCGGGTAGGGGGGATTGGGGCCAGTGCGCAAGTCTTGACACGCCTCACTCTACTTTTATGTAGGGCAGAAGCGGGGTCGCATCTATATTTTTAACATCGAAGAAAAATCGGGGGACCTTTCGACCGCACCCCCGCCGCGACGCTGGCTTGCCAGACAATCACGCCACACTTAGCCTTCCAGTCTTAGCCTGGCCGAAGTTGAGAAAGCGGTGAAGGTCAGCGCAGGTAAGCTTCACACCGCTCTTCCGCCGGGAAATAAGGAACTAATTATGGCCAAAGGTAACAACAGTCACAAAAAGAACGTCAAGAAACCCAAGAAGGTAAAGCCGAAGGTCCTTCCAACTGGCAGAGGTTCCTGACACAGGCAGAGGTCAGTGATCAGACAAGGAGAGATTGGGGTCTGATCTTCAGGGCGTGTTGCCCAAATCGTCGTCAGTCAAATCGGGGAAAAGCGACGCGCTAAAATGGCCAATGATGCGTTTTGATTGTCGACGAAGGTGATTCGAACCCTCAAAGAACGTGTAATTTCGGCCATTTGTGATTTGGGCAACACGCCCTCAACATTCAACATTTGATGAGCGCGAAACTCGCGCGACCGAATACCTACCCAATAATCGCTCGCAATGACAAAGAGGTCCGGCTAGAACTGGAGCGAAGTCACCGCCGAGCCGGTATGTCCGTAGGTCCAAGGAGTCATTCATGATGCCCAGCCGAATCGTTGCGATTCTCGCATTGTCGCTTGCGCTTTTTGGCGGAAACAGCGTCTGCTGTGCAGCTGACGGCTTTGAGTCGGTTCGCTGTGGGTCCGACATTCGAAAGGCTCTCCTCGGCAAAAAAATATCGAACGAGACAATCTTCGCCCTCGAAGAGAGGCATAAGGAGATTGGACTGAGAGATCTCGGCGCCGATGAGCTCTCTGATCATATGTCGTTAGTCTACTGGCAAATCTGTGGCGAAGAATACGTTGTTTTCGAGGATCGGGATACCGTCAAAGATGTGCTGAAGTTGCCGAACCATTCCAAGGACGCGCCTCAGTTTCTCGGGTCGTGTCAGGTGAACGGACACGATCTGTCGGGAACCATCATCGCTGTCCTCAAGAATGAAGATGGGGCGGAAAAGCTAACGGCAACGGCCGCCTGGAAGATCGACGAAAAGCGGAAGAAATTCGTCGTGCTCCCGACCGAAGGACTTCGTTGTCCGCGTGACGGAATCATCACCGTCGACGGTGGACGATAAAGAAAGGGAAAGATTGTTACCGCGGATCCTCCTACGCCAAGGCTTCGGCGCGACAAGTTACGCGGATCTCACGGATAGGGAAAGGACTTCAATGTGGGAGGGGCCTCCGCGCCGCGGCCTCTGAATTGAACTTTGGACGTTGAGCGTTAAGCGTTGGACGTTTTCTTGAATATCCGTGTCATCTGCGTTATCCGCGGTTTGGCTGTCTGGTCCGGACCTTTGAAAAACCAATGAACTTCGAATGTCCGCATTGCCAGCAGACCCTTGAGATCGATGACGCCTTGACCGGGCAACCCACGAATTGCCCGAGCTGCCATCTGACGTTTCTCGTCCCAAAGTCCGCGGCCCGGCCAGGCGCACCCGTCCCGCCACCGACGCACGTTCCGCTGCAGCCGGGTGCGTCGGCCGTCGTGCAGAAAAGAAGAATGGGTTGCGGCTTCGAAACTCTTTTCTGGTTGCTCATCCTGCTCGCCGCAGGCGCGTTCGGTTACGCCATGTACCGCTGGCAGGCCTCACCTCAGGAAACCTTAAGGCGGTTGGTCACCTCAGCGCAGGAGTTCCTCGCACCAGAACCAACACCAGAGCCGGAAGTGGAGGAAGAACCAGAGCCGGAGTCAACCACGAAGCCGGCTGCGAAGCCAACTCCGCGCCCTGATCCGCTCCCGTGGTTGATTGCGCACAAGGAATACTGGCCAGAAGAGGTGATCCTGCGCGAACCGGTGGATTTTCCCGCTGTTTCGAATGGCAAACCGGTGGGCTCGCTAAAGGTGCCGGCCGGCACTGCCGTGAAGATTATCGAAATCACGGGGCAGGGGATTGCGGCCGATTACATGGGCGGGCGCAGCCGCGTAGCGATCACCGCCACCGATTTGCCTGCGCGCGCGGACGTTGCCCTAACCAAAGCCGAGCGCGAGTCGAAACAGGTAGGGACGATTAACCCCAATCGCCCGGACAGTGGCGCGGGTAGTCCTTTAACCTCTCAACCCGCAACGACTCAACGAGAGCAGATCCGGGAGGCGACCCGCGAGGAAATCAACACCGGGCTCGGCGCGCTCTATACCCGTTCGGCCACGACCGTCCGCGTCTTCGCACCTGCGGCCAAAGCCGTAAGCGTCGTACTATATAGTGAGCCCTCCGGTGACAAAGGCCGCAGCGTCCGTCCGCTCCGGCAGCAGTCGAATGGTCTCTGGGACGCGACCGCGAAGGGCGACTGGCGAGCAAAATTTTACACTTACCTGCTCGACGGCACAGATCCGAAGCGCGCGCGCGAAGTGCTCGATCCTTACGCGCTCAATGCGGTCGCGAGCAGCGCGCGCGCCCGCATTACTCCAATGACGAACCCCGTGCCCCGCGGTCCGCGCCTTGAATCTCCGACCGACGCCGTCATCTATGAGATGCAGGTCCGCGATTTCACGGTTGCGCCAAACTCGGGTGTCGCTCGCGCCGGTCACTATCTGGGGTGGACGGAAACAGGCGCGCGTCTTCCTGATGACGACAAGATCCAGACCGGCCTCGATCATTTGACCGAGCTTGGCGTGACTCACGTGGAATTGATGCCCGTCCAGGATTTCGAGAACGACGAAGCCAGTGGCAGCTACAATTGGGGCTACATCACCAACGCCTTCTTTTCACCGGAAGGAATGTTCGCCAGCAATCCGAATGACAACAGCCGGGTCCGGGAATTAAAAGCGCTCATCAACGCCCTCCACGCGCGGGGGATCGGCGTGATCATGGACGTCGTTTACAACCACAGCGCGGGCAAAGCGTCGCTCATGTCCATCGCGCCGGAATATTATTACCGACGCAATCCCGATGGCTCGCTCGCCAACGGCTCGGGCTGCGGCAACGAGGTGAAGAGCGAAGCGCCCATGGCGCGAAAGCTAATTATCGACTCGCTGAAATTCTGGGCCAAAGAATATGGCATCGATGGTTTCCGTTTCGATCTCATGGCCTTGATCGATCAGGAAACCATCCGGCAGGCCGACCGTGAACTGCGCGCAATCAAGCCGGACATTATTCTTTTTGGAGAACCGTGGACCGGTGGCACTTCTCCGTTGCCTAATAAAACGGACAAGGCCGCGATCAAGCAGGTACCGGCCGGCGCATTCAACGATGATTTCCGCAACGCGCTCAAAGGCCAGCCCGACGGCAACGAGCCCGGCTGGATCCAGAACGGCTCAAAACGCGACGCGCTGAAAGCGGCCATGCTCGTGAGCGACTGGTTCGCATCGCCCGCGCAATCGATCAACTACATGACCTGCCACGACAACCTTGTTCTATGGGACAAGCTGGTCGTGTCGATGCCCAACGCCGATGACAAGCTGCGCATTGAAGCGATGAAGCTCGGCTATCTCGCCCTCTTCACTTCACAGGGTGTCCCCTTCATCCACGGCGGCGAAGAATTCGCCCGCAGCAAAGGCGGCAACAACAATTCCTACGAATCATCCGATGCGGTGAACCAGGTCGATTGGCAGTTGAAGCGCGACCACCTCGATTTGTTCACCTACGTCCGCGACGTGATCGCGCTGCGCAAAGCGCATCCTATCTTCCGCCTGCGCACACGGCCGGATGTCCGCTCGCGTGTGCAGTTCATAAACACGCCTGATCAGAACACGCTAATGTTCACCATCAAGGGCGAAGGCGTCCCGGGCGAAACGTGGAAGCGCGCCTGCGTCGTGCTCAACAGCGCCGACGAAACCGACACAGAAATCACCCTTCCGCCCGGCCAATGGTCCGTTGCACTGAACCCGTCTGGCGTCGCTTCGGCGCCCGCCGCCGGCGTTTCCGGCAAACTCACCGTGCGCCACAAATCCGGCGTGGTCCTCTATCAATGATGGAGGGATGCGCTTGTCGCGTCCCCTAAATCTCTCAAAGGTTGATCGACCTATCGGACCGAAGATTCGCCCTGACAAACGGCAATGCTGGACATCGGTGTCGACAGATGTTTTTGGACAGGATTAGCCCGATTTTTAGAAGACCCCAATCCATGTGCCTGTCGGTCAGTTACTACGGCTACGCCGCAAATAGAGGCTCATCCCGCCGCAATCGCCGTCGTTCGAGTGATTTTTAAGCGTCAATCCCAAATTCCTGTGTCCCCTCTGTCCTGAGTGCGAGCTCTTCTGGGTCTCGTCAAAATCGGGCCAATCCTGTCTAGAAGATTCCAGCCTGAGCCTTGCGCTAGGATTCGGTAATCGTCACGGCGATCAGCTTGTCACCTTGCTGAACCGCGTCGACCACTTCCTGTCCTTTCAGAACCCTGCCGAAGACAGTGTGCTTGCCGTCGAGCCAGTTGGTCGCGGTGTGGGTGATAAAAAATTGGCTGCCGTTGGTGTTCGGCCCGGCGTTCGCCATCGACAAGGTGCCCACCTGATGCTTTTGCGGATTGCCTTTGAGCTCGTCTTCGAACTGATAGCCCGGGCCGCCCCGGCCCGTTCCGGTCGGATCGCCCCCCTGCACCATGAAATTGGCGAGGACGCGATGAAACACCGTACCGTCATAGAATTTATCGCGCGCCAGGAAGACGAAATTGTTCACCGTCTTGGGAGCGTCCCTGGCGAAAAGCTCGCAGACGATTTCTCCGCGCGACGTGTTGAAAGCTGCGGAGTATTTCTTGTTGACGTCGACGGTCATCGAAGGCGGCGCGGAGTATTTGTTTGGCATGCAGCCGCACCTTAGCCTGCCCCGGCGAACACACAAAAACTTGTTTCTTCTGGATCCAGGGAATGGAAGCCAGGAAATAGGAACGATTCTTTGGTAAGCGAATCATCGGGTGAAGAGCCTCGGAGGGACGCGCTCGTCGCACCTCATAAATTATGTCTTTCCTGCCGCGGATTACGCGGATCAGCGAATGAAGGAGGGCAAAGAATTGTCGGGCGAGTGTCCCGCTTGCCGGATACTTGACAGCAAGCGGCCTCTACCTTTTCTTCTTTGGTATGACCGTGTAATCGGCCTCTGCGATAGCGCTGTTGTTAAACCCAGTAGCGATAACCATCGCTTCACTGCGCCCGTTACCGTTAGTTTGATCACGGTGCCTTTCGGCTTCTTCTTCCCGCCAACCGTGTAGATTCCCACAACGTGTTCGTAGCCGGCGGGCCGCTGCCGCTAATCACCGAAGGACTTCCCGACGACACTAGAATGTTGTGCGTAGGCGCCGGCGTCGGCGTAAAGACCGGCGTTGGGGCGGGGCTCGGTCCCGGCTGAATTGGTGCCGGAACAGTCCGGGCAAAAGAAACGAACATCGCCCAGGCAGAGGAAAAGCCGGTCTGATTGACCGCGGGGAAGGATGAAAAATTCGTCAGGGTCGGCTCGGTAACGATCACGTGACCATCTTCTTCCGCGATAATGATTCGGCCGGCCTCATCGATGTTGATACTGAACATGTAGACGAATCCTGTTTGGCCCTGCGACAGCAAGACACCGTTACCATCCAGCTTGAAGACAAACGGTTGATGTAAGCCACACAAGTAGACGTTACCTGATTGGTCGGCGGCGACGGCTCGGATGTTGTCGGTCAACGCAATGTTGGACGGGATGGAGATGTCCTTCAGTAAGGCCATCGTCGTCGGATCGAAGACCGCGATGTCGGTAGCGCCGCCGGAGGCGTCATACCGCTCCCACAAGGCGTAGAGTTTTCGATCAAGCCCAACGCGGATGACCAGTGGCCTACGAAGAGACGCGACGCAGATCGTGTGCAGGTTCAGTCAGTCTGGCCCGGATTAGGAGATTGTCTTTTTTGAGGTTTGATGTTTAGGGCAGGGCATTGCAAGATCGATTTCGGATCATAAAAAGATTCATTCTCACATTCGCTCTGCCGATTCTGGCATTGATCTTTAGTTCGTGTGCATCCCAGCCGCAGCCTGCTGGCACATCCACGAATGCGTCGCCTCGCCAGCAACTAGTGGCGCCGCCGCCGCAGTCGAATCGTCCCGAGGGAGGGATGATGCATGGCGGCATGGGCGGTTAGGCCAACGATTGCTTTGGGACCCATGGTTACTCGAACCGTTGGTCTTTGAAGTGGCGTTTGCCCTTTGAGGCTTTCGCAAACTCATCCCGGCTGAGGATGTTTTCGTCGAGTTGCATCTCTGTGCGGCAGAAGGTTTGAAAGAAGGTCGCTACTTTTTCGGAAGCGCTCAGCACCTCGTCAGTGAGGTAGTTGGCATCGACGTTGATGCAAACGGCGCCGACCACGCCGTACTCTTTGCGCACAATCGGAATGGTGGTGCATTTGAATCGCCTCGCGCCAATGTTCAGCTCGTAGTTCAGCTTCTCTTCGTGTGACATCTGCCGCTTTTTCAGGTCGACGACGAGATTGGTCGTGCCGTCGTGCAGGTTGCGCCCGGTCACGTTGTTCTCCAGCGCCACGAGGGAGCGCGACGGATTGGAGAGGTCGTGCAGCAGGATTTCGATGCCGAGGTTGGGAAATGATTTGCCGAGCAAGCGAACGATCTGGGCGTAGTTTTCGAGGTATTCCTGGGTGTCGTTGGCGATCTTCTTGCCTTCGTAGCGGACGAAAAGGCGCTCGTAGACTTTCTGCTCGGCCGGCTCGAGCTGCCCACGCACATTGTTTTGTTCGCCGATGAAGATGAGTTGCCGCGCGGCCAGTGGATCGGAATTGCGCAGGAAATAATGCATTCCGAGACGGAAGTCTTTCAGGCTGAATTCGGAGAAATTGTCGCGGCCTGTCCCATAGGGATAGAAGTCGTAATCGTGCAGGTTGCGCCCAACGCGGCGCCGTTCTTTGTATTTTCCCCAGAGAAAGCCAGCCCCGAGCAGAATGACGGACGCGATGATCGAGGCAACTACATTGACAGTGATATCGTTCCCGAGGCCGCCAGCTCCAATAGGCATGGTTAAAGGATAAGCGAAAAAGGAGAAAGGTAGAAGGAAGAATCCCGCTAAAAGGAAGAGAGGGGCATGTGACGAGGGACGAGAGAGAAACGGCCAAAACGGTTTTCTGGCGGTGAGATAAGTGTCGGGGGAAAGCACGATCCACCTTTGTTAAAGTCGACGGCTTTAAGCCGTCAAGTGTGGTGATCGGCCCCGAAATTCTCGTCTATCCGAGCCGCTTATCGAAGAAGTAGCTGCAATCTGGCGGCGCGACGTGTAAATTGCTGGAGCGGTGGAGAGTTAAAGCTTTTTCAGGCGTACAAGATTGACAGGGCCTAACGGTTTGTGGTTTAATCTTATCCTCATGAATCTATCACGTTGCTGTCTGGCCACGATTGCTTTGGCTCTTTTCCTTAGCAGATCAGCTTCTTTGGCTGCGCCTACGCAGAATTCGAAGGACCCAACCTGGTGGGACAAATATCAGTTCCTTAAGAATAGCGCGTCTTTCGGCGATACCGGCGCCACCAGCTCAGTCGCGTTCGGAAGTAACATCGACGTCTCCAATGAGTGCGGGCCGCAGAGCGAAACCTACATCGCGCTGAACCCCGCAAATCCGAAACAGCTGGCCGCCGGTTCGAACGAGATTTTTCGGCTCCCGATGCGGGGTTATTCTTCGAGCAAAGCCGGGGCAAGCTGGAGCGGTGTCGACCTCCCGTTGCCGCCAGCGCAAGGAACGAATTCGATCGACTTCGGGTCCGACCCGACTCTGGCCTTCGACACGCGTGGCAACCTTTTTTATGGCTACATTGTGATCGCATTCGGCAATGGCAGTGGCGTTTCCGGAACGCAGATGGCCGTCGCACGTTCCACGGACGGGGGGCGAACTTATCCAACCGTGACTTATTTTGCGGCGGAGGGCGGGAGTAATCATTTCAACGACAAGCCGATGATTACGGCGGACACCAACGCGGACAGCCCCAATCGCGACAACGTTTACATCGCCTGGGACGCGGCCACCGGCGGATCGGCCACCGGCGGCGGCATTCGAGTGGGCGCTTCGCGTGACCAGGGTGCCACCTTTACGGTGACCCGGGCGGACGATCCGAAAGGTCAGGGTCGCGCGATCGGCGCCTCGCCCGCAGTGGGTCCGGACGGCACGCTTTTTGTGGCCTGGAATGATTACGCCGCCAACACCATCGCGTTCAACCGGTCGGGGAACGGCGGCAAAACGTGGGCGACACAAAGTGTGGTCGCAGCGAAGAGCATTCCGTTTGATATCGCTATTCCGGCTGAATCTTTTCGCGCAGCTCTTGTCTATCCGGTCCTGGATGTTGATCGATCGAACGGGGCGCATCGCGGCCGGATCTACTGTTCATGGATGGATCGAACTGGCAATGGCACGACGGATATTCTCCTTTCTTATTCGGACAATAACGGCGGGAGTTGGTCAAGGCCGGCCCCGGTGACGGATCGGCTGACCGCAGTGGTCGATCGATTCAATCATTGGATGTCGGTCGATCCCACGAACGGCGACGTGAATGTTTCTTTTTACGACACGCGGAACGACGTCACCGGCCTCCGCTACATGACCGACGTTTACCTGGCGCAGTCGAAGAACGGGGCGGGGTCGTGGCTTCCGAACGTCCGCGTCTCAAATCAAAGCTCGAACGAGCATGATTGTAGCGGCGTCTTTCCCTGCCAGGGGATTAATTACGGCAATCAACAAGGCGATTATGAGGGGCTCGTGTCCTTCGGAGGATATTCCTATCCGATTTGGACGGATAGCCGACGCCAGATGGATTCGATCTCTGGCTGCAGCCGTGCGCTTGCCATGGAAGAAGTTTTTATGGCAAAGGTGCAGGGGCAATAAGACAGCACGATTAGCGCACCAGACGTTGAACGAGAACGTCGCGTTCCGCCACGCGAGCGCGCTTGGTCGATTCTCCAATTCGATGATCAGATCCTTTATTGATTGTCCGTTGCCGGCGCGGTCGTTGGCAGGGGCGGAGTTCGTTTCCAGAGAAGACCGAACAGGTGCAGACTGACCGCGAGCAGCGCGACGGTGATAATGAAGGCGGCAAACTTCCGGGGGCTCCACGACGGGAGGACCGCGTCGGGCGAAACTTTCTCGGTGCGTTTCAACCCTTCCGGGGTTGCTTCGAAGGCCCAGGAAACGTAGAGCGTCATGGCAAAGCCAAGGACGAGGAACACGACCAGTGCCTTGATGACCCCGGCTGGCGCTCCGACGGTGGAAAGCCAAAGCGACGCTGCCTCCAGCAGCAGCCATGCAATCACGGCGTAAGCGGCCGCAACTTTGAAAACGTTGCGCCGCTTGAGCTCACCGAAGAAGGTCTTCGAATTCATTCATTGGCTGTTGTGCCATACCACCGCTCTGTCGGCAAGATATCCGTCACGCCGTCCTTTTCCTTTTGCAGGGTGAGCCGCGACCTGTCTGCCGGAGGAGCTGGCGAGTCCGAACTCCATGTTCTGCGTTGGTATCGTGATCGGGTTGTTAAGAACTGATTTGCAGATAATGGGACACGACGGCGCGTGTCCCTCCATTACCATCGCGCTCGGAGAGCACGATGGACCCTTTAGAGTCGACGACTTTAAGCCGTTAAGTTTCGTACTGGACCGATATTCTCACGAATTGTAACCAGCTTATGATAAAACGCGGATTGGAGGCGGAGGATGCGGTGTGATACTGGGAAAGTTCGTGACCCCGAAAGCTTTCGGGGTCACCAGCACTCCAGCCACGGCGGGCAAACCAGACGAGTGCGCGACCCAGTCCTTTCAAGAAGCCGACCTTATTCGCGGGACCAGGCTTCGGAGACTTCCCGGCCTCGCGCGAGGTCGTCCACGACGAGGATCAGCTGATGATCGTGATCGCTGTAGAGGACTTCGATGTTGACGCCGGCGGCGGCCATGCGGCGCGTGAGCAGTCCGAGTTGACCGGGAACGTCTTGTTGCAAGCGTTGAACCAGAACCTCGCGCTCCGCGAGGACGCGGATGCCAGCCGCCTCCAGTGCCGCGCGGGCGGCCGCTCCGTCGGCGAAAAGAAAATGAGCGATGCCCTGGCCGTCGACGACCCATGCCCCGCCGCCCTCGACACTGATCCCGGCGCGGCTCAAAGCCTCGCCCATCTCGGCGAGAGCACCGGGCCGGTTCTCCAGAGCAATGGCTAAGTCTTTCATCTGGTGATTCGTCTCTTGTTACGGTGTATAAGATATCCTGTTCGCGTCGAGTCTAACAAACAGCTTGAATTCATTTGTCGGCTCCCGCCACGGCGGGTGAACTGTGGAGGTGTCGCCCCACCGACTTAAGACCAATGGCGCCCGGGAAGGCAACGTTTCCCCTACGGGAAGAGAACAGGGGACGAGCGCGGCGTGGCGCGCCGAGGGTATCTTCATCGACCGCGAAGAGGGCACCGCGACATCGCTCTATTTTGTTATCTCTTCCTCGTGATCGTAAAGATCTCAGTGGTGATCGCACTGTCCTGAAATCCGCTTTGTGCCGCTTTTGCCTTAATCGTGGCCGATGCCGTGACGCGGATGGGTAACCGATAGACACTGGAGGCCGTCGAGGGATCCGTTCCGTCCGTCGTGAAATAAATCGTCGTCTGTGGCGTAGCCGTGTTCATCTTTACCTTGACCGCTTTTCGGTAGGTTCCGCCATTTGGCAAAATGACGGGCGGCGCAGCGGTCGGCAAAGGTATGGGGGTTGGCACCGGCGTAGGTGTCGGCGTTGGAGTGGGAGTTGGCGCGGGGAGCAGGCCGAAAACAGCAACACTGCCAGAGCTGCCCACATACACCTTGCCATTGGCCACCGTGGGGACCGCAAACTTGGTCACACTGCCGAATTGATCACGCCCGTTCGCGGCCTGGTTACTATTATAGAGTTCAGCTCCGACGTCGCGGGCATCGTTGGCATGCAACACCCCGGGTATGACGTGCTGCAGGGTCCAGACAATGCCATTGCTGGTCCCGTTCGCTGACACACTTGGTGTGGTTCCGGGGAAAGCATAAACCAGATGCGTGGTCGAAGTGGCGAACGTCCCCAGGCGTCCACTCGTGAAAGTGAATGCTCGGAGGAAATCGTTGACCGCCCCAAAGTAGACATTGCCGTTGAAATAGGCGGGCGCGCCGAACGTTCCCCGGTCTTGATGCAACGAAGCGGGCAGATCCTGGTAAACCGTTCCGTTGTTGGTGGTGGAATCGAACTTTCCCATGTTATCGCGGTCAACGATATAGATATGGGAGTCCTTGCCGCCGCCGATGGCCAGATGACGCACCGCTCCATTGCCGTCGACCATATCCGGAAGTATGACCGGTCCGCCGGAGCCGAGATCGGCGTTCATGGCCGACTCCGCAACGGTATTGGACATCGTCCAGTAATCAGAGACCTGCAGGGAGTTGTTTGCCGCGGAAAGCCGGATGAAGCAATTTCCGTAATCGCCCATTGCCGGAAAGCCGTTGGCATCGGGCGTAATATCGAACGTGCCGTTGCCAGTCATTAAGTAGATGGAGCCGCTGGAATCGACCGCCGGCGCGGCTCCGGAGGCCCAGATCGATCCTTCGCTGCCGTTAGGCGTAAGGTTCAAAACCTTCACCTGGGCAAGCGTGCTTTCATCGTAACCGATGACCCAGCCGGTGAACGGCGGGCTATCGCAGTGCGAAGCCCAGGTCGTGTAGAGGACGCCGCCAGTGAGCAGAAGGCCAGCCCGCTCGAAGTATTGTTTGGGATCGAAAATAACGTTTCCCATCATGCTGTTGTCCCCGGTGCCGGGATAACTGCCGCTGACATCGACCGGGCCCCCAAACTCTTCCAGGCCCGAGGTCAGGTCGAGCGCGTGTAAACGCTGGAAATAATGGCCACCTCCATCCTTGCTCATGGCCACGACGTAAATTGTCCCGTTAGGCCCGCTCGCCCGGTCGATCACCGGTGTAGCGGTGACGCCAAGTTCGGGCGTCAGATCAATGCATCCTTGTGAATCGGCCGGAGTCTCCCCCGGCAGCAACAGCGATTTTTGCCAAAGCACCGCGCCGCTGTTCGCATCGCAGGCGTAGACCGTATCGTGCTCTGTCGCCGCATACATGACGTCTTGCACTCCCTGTCCCGGAAAGTTCAGGGCCGAGACAATCAAAGGCTGGGCGTAAACCTGTCCATCCACCGGGACCGCATATAACTGCCCGAAGCTGCTGGAGTTCACGTTGCTCAAAGTCAGGGCCGTCTCGGCAAGATTCTGCCCCGTCCGTGCCAGATCGTTGTGCCAGGTGAGGACGTCCACTCCGCCCCGGGCCACTGTGGCTGCCAAAAGGAAGGGGATCCATGGCAAGGCCCGGGCCAATCGACGCCAATGGCAATTCGGCATACGATCGATCTTAGCCATTCCCCATTCAATTCACGACCTAAAATTCGGGAACAGAGGGCTCGTTGCGACGACGCCAACCAGAGTTGAGACGCTGCTCAACGCAAGCAAAGTTGCCGAACGGCAATTGTCGCCTAGTTATGCGGATGCCCCAGAGCAGTGGTCCGTTTACCAAAGTCGCCTTAACGATCGTGGCGGTGGTGCTGGTGGTCGCGGTCACGTGGCTGAAAAGTCACCCCGGCAATTCCGCGACCCATCAGACGGACCGGGCGGCCGGCATCCCAAGGTTGAGTGGTTCTTATGATCTCGGGCGCGATGAAAATATGGGCGGGCACACCCTGCATCGCCATGTGGGTCGGACCGACGAGCAATTGCGCGAGCGGCTCAACGAGGAACCGGATATCGCGGCTGCGTCCACCTATAACGATCGGGCGGCGGCCGAGCGAACAGTGGCGGAGGCACTCACGCAAGGTCGCGGAAGAGTGGAAGGATGGTTGGATCGAACGGATGCGCACCCCAATCTGACGCTGCAATTCCGGGGCAGTGCGTCGATCGGTCGCAGCATCCGCCGAGGTGCGCGAACCTCCGAACCGTGCTCAGAGGCTCTGGTCGTTCTCCGATGGGACGGGGACCGGCGCTTTCACGTGATTACGACATACCCTGAGGCTTATCATGGCCGATGAGGAGAAGGGCGGGGGACCTACGCCTCCGATGAGGGCTTCAGACTTTGCTACCCTCTCTGCATTTCTGCGCGGTTACTTGCATCAGGACTTCCGTGCGGAACATGAAACAGTCGCAGGCGCGGTAGAGGCCTATTGCCGGGAGGCCACGCCACCCGAGGTGGATCGCCTGAGGACGGAGGTAGAGCACTTCGTCTCGGAAAGCCGCGCGTTGCCCTTCGAGGCCGTGCAGGGGGCCCTGATGGAATTTCATTCCGGATGGCTGCCCGCAGGCCCGGCCGAGTGGCTGGAATTAGTGAAGGCTTTGAATGCTTGTTTAAGGAAGAGAACGCCTAAGCGAGGTTTAGCGGGTTAGACCGCGGGGTGCAAAAGGCAGCGCGCTGGACCCCGGGGTCCAGGAAGCTGGCTCAATTCTCTCTCTATATATGTACGTGGAACGCGGCCGGCCATCCATCTTTCTACGATAAAGGCGCAAATGCTGCTGTAAATAGAACAACTTGAAGACTACAGGGGCAAGGATGGAATGGAAACAGGGCTTCACCTTGCTTGTTGCATTCATGATCGCATGGACGGCTCGGGCCGAGCGAATTAACCAGGAAGGTCGCCTTCTCGGACCTCCGCCGAGCGTCACGGCAACGATCCTATTTAATACTCCGCTGGCCGACGCAATCGTCTCGGCCATCCAGATTTTCCCGGTGACGAGCGCTTGGAACGAGGATATCTCGCGCCGGCCGGTCCTGGCCAACTCAGCGGCGATGATTTCACAGATCAAAGCGGACCTGG
>JBBRDU010000066.1:0-15932 GCA_038203615.1 Chthoniobacterales bacterium | reverse complement strand
CGAGGAAGAAAAGATAAACCGCGGCATAACGAGTGACCAATTGGGCTGGGTGCAGGTCCCAGCCTTGATAAAACCCGCTCCGCAACGAGTGCAGATTATCCTCAAAACCACGGCGCCAGGCCTGGTGCACGGCGGCGCGATTGGCCTGCTCCTGGTCAGGCGTGAGTTTGTGACCGGGCGCCGCGCGATGCGGGCCGACCGGGAGAATGTTGGTGGCACCGTCGGAAAGATGGGTGCCGGTGCCGGCCAGCGAGACCAGCATCATCTGCCGCGCGAAATCGCAGGCCGGATGTCCCATCGCCTGATCGGCGGCGGTGATGCCGCTCGAAGCGGTGTAATCGTAGACGCCGAAGTGAACGCTCCCGCATCGTCCTTCCGCCGCCTCCACCAGCGAATGCAGGGCGATCTCGCCATGTTGGTTGATGATGGACTGCGGGGTTTCGATCATCGGCTCGATCTTGAGCGAACCGGTGGGCAGTCCGGCTTTGCGCTCGAGCAGGGCGAAGAGACGACTGGCCGCGTGCACCTGCTCGGGCAGTTGAATCTTGGGCACGGTGATGACGAAGTTTTCGGGAAGCTTCCCCGAGGTTTCCGTCGCCAGGGATGTGATAAAAATATCGAGCGTGCGAAAACTGCGCGCCCGCAGATCTTCGTTCATCGGCTTGATCCGGATGCCGATGAAGGGCGGAAGGCTGCCGCCCCGCATGCCCTGCGCGACTTCCCGGGCGCTCGAGCTGGCATGGCCATCTTCCTCGTCGTCGGGTCGGTTCCCGTAGCCATCCTCAAAATCGAGGCGAAAGTCCTCCACCGGTTCGCGCTGCAGTTTGTCGACGATCCGATCGTAAATTTTCTGCATGAGCGCCTGGTCCACATCCAGGCCAAGCGCAGCGGCCAGGGTGGGCGCGTCCGGCGCGTAGCCGCGCAGGCTATGCAGCGCCACTTCTCCCAGTTTGCGCGGTGAGTCCGCCTTGAACAAATGAGCGCCGCCATAAACCGTGTGGACGGCCTGACGCCGCTTCGATTCGCCGGGGTAATGGCGCATGAACTCCTTGTTCGCCTCGCTTAACTCGGCGGCGACCGAGGCAATTTCGTCTGGAGTGAGGCTGGTGCGGGGAGGTGTCAAAGCGATCGGCGATTCATGTCCGTCATAATGAGTCAGGCCTAACGAGTTTTGCTTTAGGTCCGGGCACGATCTTACCATGATCGAAAATGATCTGCCCACGCAAAACTGTGCGCAGCACCCGGCAACGCAGTTTCCGGCCCAGATAAATACTCTGGCGATGCCGGTAGTGCAGTGAGTCGACCGTAATGACATCGCCATTTTCCGGATCGACGATCGTGAGATCGGCATCTTTTCCGACGGCCAGACCGCCTTTGCGGGCAATTCGGAAACGCTGCGCCACGTTTTGACTGGTCCAGCCGGCGATCTGCTCGTGCGTCACTTCCTGTCCCGGATCCTGCGCCGCGTTGATCAGCAGCGGCAGTAAGTGCTGGCAACTGGAAATCCCGCCCCAGACTTCAAAAAAATTGGCGCTTTGTTTCATTTCCGGCGGAGAAGGGGAGTGATCAGAGCCGATGGTCGTAACGTCGGCCAGGCGATTCCATAAATCGCGCTCTTCCGCGATCGAGCGCAGCGGGGGAGAACACTTGGCGGCCGCTCCGATTCCCTGCAGGTCAATTCCGCACAGCATCAGATAATGAGGACAAGTTTCGCACGTCACGTCCACACCTTTTGCGCGCGCTTCCGCGACCAACTGAACGGCGCTGCCGCCGCTGACATGCACAATGTGCAGGCGGCAGCCGGTCTGGTGAGCCAGCTGGATGGCCGATTGGATGGCTTCGAGTTCCGCTTCGAGCGGACGGCTGGCGAGATAATCCGCCACGGTCGTTTGGCCGGCGGCCAGTTTTGCCTGAGTCAATGCGCGAGTCATCTCTTCGGACTCGGCGTGCACCGCCATCAGCATCCCGAGATCAGCCGCGATAAGCATGCCTTCGCGCAAGGTAGCGGCATCGACGCTGGGAAAATCGTCGATGCCACTGTTGCACATGAACGCTTTCAACCCGACCACTCCGCGGTCGCGCAGCGTTTCGAGTTGATCGAGATTGCCGGGGACGAGACCGCCCCACAGTCCGAAGTCGACGATCGAGTTCTGCTCGGCCGCGGCGCGCTTCGAATCGAAACTCGGGCCATCGATCGTGGGCGGATGGGCGTTGAGCGGCATGTCAAAGATCGTCGTCGTGCCGCCGGCCGCGGCCGCTTTCGAACCCGTCGCGAAGCCTTCCCACTCGGTTCGTCCCGGCTCGTTGAAATGAACGTGAGCGTCGATCACACCGGGAAAGATCGAGAAATTCGTAGCATCGATTTCTTCGCGCGTCGAACCATCGAGGTTCTGGCCGATCGCGACGATTCTTCCAGCGACGATGCCGATATCTTGCTTGCCGCGCACGAGCAGATCGAAATCACTCATATTAAAGGAAAGCCCCAAGCGCCAATATCCAACCTCCAGAGAAATTCCAAGCGTCAAGCTCCAACATGGCCTGCCGCGAGTGTTGTTCTCATTTTGTAGCTTGCCGCTTCTCCGGAGGTTGAAGCTTGGAATTTGGAGGTTTTAGGCATGGCACGTTTTCAGGCGAAGCGGAAAATTCCTGAACGCGGCGCGAGCCTCATGCCGGCATTCCCCACACCCGTAACCTGCTGACTCCACCATCGGGATAGATGTTCAACCGAAGGTGGGTGCAATGGTCGATGGAGGAAAGTTCCCGGTCGAAGAAATGTCGCGTGTCAGCTTGCAATTTGGTTTTGGGAAGAACCTCGCTCCAGCGGGTATTGCCGCTGGCCAGCTCGTCGGTCGAAGCGCCCGGCGCGGCGCATCCCTCGATCGAGCACGTGTCGGGATAGTTTCCCTTAAAGTGGTTGGTGTCGACTTCGACCTTGTGGATCGCACCGGGCAACCCAAGCTTCAAAATAATCCAATCGTATCCCGCGCCGCGCCGCCGCTTTGTTTCCCAACCGTCCCCCATATTCTCGCCCCGCCCAGGCATGACCAAATTATTCATGGAACTGAAGAACATATCGCTGCAGGCCAGGGCCACTCCTCCATTTTCGACAGCGGCGAGGTCGACCAGCTCACCCGGCTTCAGCTTGCTCCGGTCGGGGACAACAATTCCGTAGGCCCGAAACCGCGCCACCCCGCCATCCGGGAAAATGTTCAATCGCACGTGTGACCAAACTCGGTCGCTCGTCACGGAAAACGGATTTTGCGATCCCGGATTCAACGGAGATTGTTCAAGGACTGGCGTCCAGGAAAGCCCTTCGACCGCGGCGAGGGCGCTCGGGAAGTCACTCGACAGGGAGAGCGCGTCGAGGGACGCGAAGGGAGGATGATTGCCCAGAAAGTGATTAGTGTCGATGTCGACCAGTTTGATGATGCCAGGCAGTCCCAACTGAACAACACACCAATCATGCCCCGGGGTGCGGCGGCGGCGGGTTTCCCATCCGTCCATCCACTTCCCGCGATCGGTATACTTATCCGGAATGAAGATTCCGCGACCAGGCTTCAGAAGATTCTCCTTCTCCGCAAAGAACTCATCGTTCGCCAGCACAGCGGCTCCGCCGACGCGTGCGGATGCCAGATCAACCAGACCAGCGGGTGCAGATATTCCTAAGTCAGCCTTGCTCATGCGGGATCCGTAACGCGCTCCCCTAACTTCCGCGGTATGTGCTGTAAGCCCATGGGGAAACCAGGAGTGGAACGTGATACTTCGCCTTCGCATCTGAAATGGTGAAGCGCACCGGAACGCGATCCAGAAATTTTGCCTCCCCGAAATAATCGCCCACCAGAAAAACCAGTTCGTAGTTACCGGTGGCCATCTCGCTGCCTGACAAAAGCGGGGCATCCACCCGGCCATCCTGATTCGTCTGAACGGTCTTGAGAAGGCGCGCCGGATCCATGGCCCAGACCTCGATCGTCATGTTGGCCGCCGGAGAACCGCGCGAGGTGTCGAGCACGTGAGTGGTCAGCGCGCTCATTGCACAAGACCCTGTAGGCGCAGATCCGCGATTTTGAAAATCTCACCGAGTGCGATCTCCATTTCTTTCTCCCTGGAGTTTTCCAGACGAAGCGGAAAAGCCGTCAGAATGGCTTTCTTCTTATTAAGACGCGCGCAAATGACAAAAGGAAATCCGAAGCGTTCTTGATAGGCGGCGTTGAACTCCTGGAATTGTTTCGCCTCCGCCGGCGTGAGGCGGCCCAGACCGGCCTGGGCCTGCTCGCGCTGGGATTCGTCCGTTAAAACGGCGTTTCCGACAAGGTCAGGATGGGCGCGGATGAGGCATAACTTTTCGTCGTTCGCCGCTTTCATGACGGTGTCGCACAAAGCGGCGAACAGTTCCACCCGATCCCGGAAGGGCCGCTTCGCTGCGGTGCGCGCCGCAATCCAGGGAGAATGCTCGAAAACATGCGCCAGGACATTGGTGAACTCGTGCCGTTCCAGCGCGTTGATCTGATCAACGTTTAACATCGCGTTACCGGACTAGATGAATTAATCCTCAGACGCAATGCCTAACCTGATCGGACATGGTGGCGGCCAGGTGCGTGGGCTGGTCGGGAAGACCGGTGAGCCGGACGGCCCAATGGAAATGGCAGTATGACGGATGCGCTCCTCGAAGAACTGGCCTCCGCGCGGCGTTTGCGAACGCTCTGCGCCCTCGTCACGGTGGCCGCGACCCGCGGCTCGGTGCCGCGTGCCGCGGGATCGAAGATGCTGGTTTATACAGATGGCGCGATCTGGGGCACGATCGGCGGCGGGAAGTTTGAATCCCTCGTGATCGAGGAGGCGCGGCAGCAAATGCGCGAAAAAACCCCGCTGCTCAAGACGTATCCGCTGCATGAAAGTTCCCCGGAATCGTTCGGCGCCATTTGCGGGGGCGAAGTGACGGTCTTGATTGAGCCGCAGATTCCCGGTGAAGCGATTTTCTTGATTGGGGCCGGACATTGCGCCCAAGCCATCGCCCGGCTCGCGGCCGATTGCGGCTTATTTGCCACGATCATTGACGACCGCACCGAGGTGATGGCCGCGCTTCCTCCATCCATCGCCATCGTGCGCGAGGTGGATCCATCGAATTTTATTCGTGGAAGGAAATGGCAGAGCGACGAAGCGATCGTCATGGTCAGCCGCAATTACGAGATAGACCGGGAAGCGCTGGCCGCCGCGCTCGGAACCACCGGCGCCGGTTACATCGGAATGATCGGAAGCGATCGCAAGGTGCAGCGTGTCTTTGCTCAGTTGAGAGAGCGCGGCGTGAAGCAGAAGGATTTGGAGCGGGTCTACGCGCCGCTCGGCCTGGACATTGGGGCCGATTCTCCCGCCGAGATCGCGGTGAGCGTGCTGGCCGAGATACTGGCCGTCCTGCGCCAACGCCCCGGCGCGTCCCTGCGACTGACCTCCGGGTAGGGAAGGCTTCTCCGCGACATCCGCAGCGATGGCGCAATTGTCTTCTGGAGAAGGCGCCGCCTTCCCAGGGAAACTAACAGCTTCCCCTACAAGAGGGAATTCAGCGGACGAGTCGGAGACTAGTCCCTAGCTGAAGAGCAGAGGCTAACCCATGACGTAAATTGCGACCGCGCTCAGCAGGAAATAAGGAACAAGCGTGGCCGCGCCGGGGTAATCCTTGGCCATGCGCTGGCCTAAAAAGAGAGCCACCAGAGAGATCGCGGCGATGACCGCGCCGTAAAAGGCAAAGGTCGAATCGTGACGCAGTAGAATCAAAGCACAACCCACCGCACTCAGAATTCCGGCGGCCAGTTCGAGGACGGTGATCAGCGTCACCATTAGGGGGACCAGTGGGGCGAGGGGACTCTTGGCGAAATGGCCGGTTAACCAGTCGAGATTTCCGCGTCGATCCAGCACCTTGTCGATACCTGATTGCAAAAAGAGAATCGCGAGCATGAGGGAGGTCAGGATCTGGAGCAGGAATAAGGCGCCCACCGGAGTATGCAAATTCGGCATGCTGCTATCTAACTAAGGGGAGAGGCCGTTCGGAAGCTGAAATTGCAGGAATCTGGTCTGTATTATTTGGTGGCCCTGACCCGGAAAATCTGGCAGAGAGAGGGACTCACCCAACCGGGAAACCTTATGAAACAATCCAGGCTCAAGCCGTTTACTCTATTTTGTGTCGCTTTCGGACTCGCCACTTCTGTTTATGGACAAAACGACCTCTCGCGGCCAGACGTCAGCCAGGCTGCCACGGTCAAGCAGCGGATCGCGCTCACGGACGTCACGATTTCTTATCACCGTCCACTCGTGAATGGCCGCAAAATCTGGGGCGGCCTTGTCCCCTACGGACAAGTCTGGCGGGCTGGTGCGAATGAGAACACCACGATCGAAGTGAGCGATCCAGTGAGCGTGGAAGGACAGGCCTTGCCTAAAGGCGTCTATGGATTGCACATGATTCCGACCGCGGACTCGTGGACCATTGTTTTTTCGAAAACCAACACCGGCTGGGGCAGTTACAGTTACAAACAGGAAGAAGACGCCCTGCGTGTGACGGTTAAGCCGCGCCCTCTGCCGGAAAACGACGAGGCGCTGCAATTCGGGTTCGAAGATCTGAAGCCGAACTCGGCCACGGTCACGTTGAAATGGGAAAAGTTGGCCGTGCCGTTCAAGATTTCCGTAACCGACGAGACGACCTTGGAAAATGTCCGCGCGCAACTCAAAGGACGCGGTCAATTCACCTGGCAGTCTTTGGATGAAGGCGCGCAGTTTTGCTTAAGCAAGAAAATCAACCTCGATGAAGCGCTGCGTTGGGCCACTGCGTCGGTCGCCAACGAAGAGCGCTTCGATAATTTGAGCACGAAGGTCGATCTCCTGAAGGCGCTGAACAAGACCGATGAAGCCAAGACGACTTGGGATCACGCCATGGAGATCGCGACTCCCGTGCAGCTCTACTCGTACGGGCGGCGTCTCCAAAATGAAAAGAAGCCGGATGACGCCATGAACATCTTCAAGGAAGTGGCCAAGCGTTATCCGAAGCATGCCTACGGGCACCTGGCTTCGGCACGGCTCAAATCAGCGGCCGGCGACTTTGCCGGGGCGGCTGAAGAAGTGAAGCAGGCCCAGGCGGTGGCGATTTCGGAGGCGCAAAGAACCGCGCTTAAACCATTCCTCGATCGGCTCGAGGCCAAACAGGACATTAATAAATAGCAGTCCTCCAAGCCGGTCGGGCGAGGGAAGAAGGACGATGATGGCGCGTTCAGGGCCAGCCTTGTGAAGGGCCGCCGGTTCATCCTGAGCGCGTCGGCGATCGTCTCGCTCCTGGGGCCTTTCGCTTTCGCGACGAGCGCTCCGCCGCTCTTTCCCGAGTCGATGAATGGGAGCGAGATTCAACTCGCTCTGCAAAAGCTGAATGTGCTCGGACGCGTTCTATATTTGGCGGCCCATCCCGACGACGAAAATACCAACCTGATCGCCTTGTGGTCTAACGGATCGCTTTACGAGACCGCTTATCTCTCGGTGACACGGGGCGACGGTGGACAGAATCTAATCGGCTCGGAGCTGCGCGAAAAACTCGGGGTCATTCGAACGGAAGAACTGCTGGCCGCCCGCCAGGTGGATCATGGACAACAGTTTTTTACGCGTGCCGTCGATTTTGGTTTTTCCAAAACGGCCGACGAAACGCTTCGCATCTGGGGTCACGACAAGATCCTGGCAGACGTCGTGTGGGTCATGCGCGAGTTCCGCCCGGACGTGGTGGTGACGCGGTTTAGTCCGGACGATGGGCTGACGCACGGGCACCACACCGCCTCGGCCATCCTGGCGCAGGAAGCGTTTCCGGCGGCCGCTGATGCCCACCGGTTTCCCGAGCAATTATCCCTGACGAAGACATGGCAACCGTTCCGGCTGGTTTGGAATACGTCGCCCTTCTTTTTCTCGAACCGCAATATTCCCTTCGATCCGGCTGGCCTAACGACCTTGGAGGCGGGCGGGTTCAACCCTCTCCTGGGCAAAGCCTACACCGAGATCGCGGCGATCAGTGTCAGCATGCATAAGAGCCAGGGCGTCGGCAGCCCGCCCCGGCGCGGCGCGCGCAAAGAATATTTCAAACCCCTCGCGGGCCAGGCCGTGACCGGCGCGCTCTTCGAGGGCGTCAATACCACCTGGGCCCGCGTGCCCCATGCGGAGGAAGTGGCGGCCAAGATCGGCCAGGTGATTTCCGAGTTTCGTCCATCCGACCCCGCCGCTTCGCTGCCCGCTCTGTTGGGAGCGCGCCAGGCGCTCGACCGATTACACGAAGATGACTGGGTTCCGCAAAAGCGGGCCGAACTCGATCAAGCCATCGCGGCGTGTCTCGGCCTGCACATCGAAGCGTCCACCGCGGTCGCCACCGTCACTCCCGGTCAAACGCTGGCGGTAAAAATAGAGGCGATCAATCGGTCGAACGTTCCGATCGAGTTGCGCGAAGTGCGCTTTCCCGTGTCGAACGCTGTTCAGCAAATGGAGTTGCCGTTGCCGGAGGATGAATTGGTCTCCAAGGAATTCAGCCCCACCGTGCCGGCGAACACACCGTATTCGCAACCGTACTGGCTGCGCCAACCCGGTACGCTCGGCACCTTTGCGGTGGCTGATCCAAAGTTGATCGGGCTCCCTGAAAACCCGCCGCATTTTCCAGCGGAAGTCCTGCTCAAAATCAACGGCCAGGAATTCCGTTTCACGCTGAACACCAAATATCGAACGGTGGACCCGGTGGCGGGAGAGTTGCGGCAGTCGCTCGTGATTGCGCCGCCCGCCTTCGCCGATTTTGCCAACAGCGTCCTCGTCTTCCCCGATACTCAGCCGAAACAGGTGAAAGTGCGGGTGACCGCCACGACCGGGGCGGTGAAGGGAGAGTTGAAACTGACCGCGCCGGCTGGGTGGTTGATCGAGCCGGCGTCGATCCCGCTCGATCTGAAGAACGCCGATGCCGAAGCGAATGCGACCTTCACGGTCAAGCCGCCCGCGCAACCGGGGGAAGCAAAACTCAGCGCCGTGGTCTCCGCCGGCGGCGCTGATTTTTCTTTTTCGCACGTGCGAATTTCCTATCCGCACATCGGGGTTCACGTGTTAATGCCGCCGGCCGAATCCCGCATGGTGCACGCCGACATCCGCAAAAAAGGGCATCTCATCGCCTACATTCCAGGGGCGGGCGATGATATCCCCGAGGCTCTCGAAGAGATCGGCTACACCGTCAAAAAGCTCGGTGAAGGTGATATCGTGGCGCGGAATCTCAGCCAGTTCAGCGCAGTCGTGCTCGGGATTCGCGCTTACAACACGCAGGACCGCATCTCGACCTGGCTGCCGCAGCTCCTCGACTACGTGAAGAACGGGGGAGTCGTGATCGCACAATATAATACTACGGCGGATTTGAAGACCAAGGAGATCGGGCCCTATCCGATGGAGATTTCGCGCGATCGCGTGACGGACGAGAATGCGGAAGTTCGCATCCTGGCGCCGGACCACCCGCTCATGACCACGCCGAACAAGATCACGGCGAAAGATTTTGAAGGCTGGGTGCAGGAACGCGGCCTTTATTTCCCGAACAAATGGGACCCAGCCTGGGTGCCAATCCTGTCGTGCAACGATCCGAAAGAAAAACCGCTCGACGGCGGTTTATTAGTCGCCAAATCCGGCCAGGGTTATTTTGTTTACACTGGGTATTCGTGGTTCCGGCAATTGCCGGCCGGAGTTCCTGGTGCGTATCGATTGTTTGCGAATATGGTTTCGCTGGGAGCAAAATGAAAATCTCTGACGAAGCGACCGCGGCCGACGCCCGGTCCTGGCGGAAGGCCTATGGCCTCGCGCTCGCTCTCTTTGTCTTCGAAGTGATGTTGCTCTACTTCTTCACCATCCGGTTCCTGTGAGCCGGCTCGATTATCTCGTCCTGCTCGTCACTATCCTGGCGATCCCGCTCTACGGGCTCTGGCGGACCCGCGGCGACGCCTCGCTCGGCCAGTACCTCAAGGGAGACGCCAGTATTCGCTGGGGCACGATCGGTTTGTCCGTTCTGGCCACGCAGGCGGGCCCCATCACTTTTCTTTCCATGCCGGGCCAGGCCTACGAGAGCGGCCTCGGATTCATTCAAAATTATTTTGGCCAACCGCTCGCGCTCGTGGTGGTTTGCGCCGTCTTCGTCCCGATTTATCAAAAGCTAAAAGTTTACACCGCCTACCAGTATCTCGGTCAGCGGTTTGATCGCAAAACGCAGTTGCTCGGCGCCTTCTTGTTCCTCGTGCAACGCGGCCTCGCCGCCGGGATCACCATCTACGCGCCGGCCATTATCCTGTCGGCTCTGCTCGGATGGCGATTGGATCTGACCATCTGGCTGGCCGGCGGGTTGGTCATTATTTACACCGTGGCCGGCGGCACCAAGATCGTCAGCCTGACGCAACGCTACCAGATGATGGTCATCCTGGTTGGCATGGTCATCGCGTTTCTGGTCGTCATTTACAGATTGGCGCCCGAGATTTCCTTCGGACATGCGCTCTCGGTTGCAGGAAAACTGGGAAAACTGCAGGCGGTCGATTTCTCGGTCGATCCGCACAAGCGCTATACTTTTTGGTCCGGCATCGTCGGAGGATTTTTCCTCGCCCTCTCCTACTTCGGGGCGGATCAATCCCAGGTTCAGCGCTACCTGGCGGGCGACTCGATCAAGTCGAGCCGCTTCGGCCTTCTCTTCAACGCGGTCGTGAAAGTGCCAATGCAGTTCCTCATTCTTCTGCTCGGCGCGATGGTCTTCATGTTCTATCAATTTGAGAAGCCTCCCACTTATTTCAATCGACCCGCCTACGAGCGCGCGGCGGAGCATGGCTGGGCTCCGCAGTTGCAGGCCTTGCAGATGCAAGCCGACCAGGTGTTCGAAGAGAAACGGGCCGCCCTCCGCGCGACCTCCGGGGAATTATCCGAGCCGGAGGTGGCGCGGTTGCGTCAATTGGATGCGCGTGCGCATGACCTCCGCCAGCAAACCAAAAAGGTGCTCGATCAGGCGGGCGCCGATCCGAAGAGCAAAGAGTCCGACTACGTCTTTATCACGTTCATTCTTCAGCAAATGCCGCATGGAATTGTCGGTCTGCTTGTGGCCGTGATCCTTTGCGCCACCATGTCGGCCACCGCCGCCACGCTGAACGCGCTCGGGTCCACCACCGCGATCGATTTCTACCGGCCGCTCATTCGACCGAGCGCGACGGATCATCACTACGTCATTGCCACTCAGGTGCTGACCGCTGCCTGGGGCCTGGTCGCCATCGGCGTCGCCTCGTTCGCCAACTTGGTGGAGAACCTGATCGAAGCCGGTAACATTCTCGGTTCCGTTTTTTACGGCAGCATCCTCGGGCTTTTTTTGGTGGCGTTTTTCATCCGAACCGTGCGCGGCTCCGCTGTTTTCGTGGCTGCGCTCCTCGCCCAGGCCCTCGTCTTTCTCCTCTTCTTTACCACGAACATTGGATATCTCTGGTACAACGTGATCGGGTGCGTGGCGGTTCTCGTTTGCGCCCCGATCCTGCAGCGCTTGATCTTCGGCGGCGCCGACCCGGTGCCCGTAGTATGATCTGCGCGGCTTACCATGAATTATCCCGTTATCTGTTTCGGCCAGCAACCTTGCGGAATTTTTCCGAAACGATTCCTCGCCGCCAAGATTTTTACGGCGCGGCGTCTGCAAAAAGGGATTGGTGGCGAGATGGTGTTTTTTTACCACGATAGCGATCACGATCCGCGGGAGACGCTGACGGTCCTGCGGGAACGGCGGGGTGACAGGGAAGTGGCCCTGAACTTCGAGTTCGAGAACAAGATTCAAAAACAATTCTCGCCGCTCTACCTCAAGCGGGTGGGGCCGGCCTGGAAAGAGAAAACGGCGCGACAGCTGCCGGCTTACGTCAACCCGGAGCTGGTGGAACATTTCAAAGCTGCGACCAGTTCGAACGTGGCTGAGTTCTGCCTGGAAATGTACGGCCGCATGGAATTGCTCGAAGGGATCCGGGTGATGCGCTCGAGCGATCCCGCCTTTCGCGAACGGGCCACGCCGGTCGATGACTACTTTGTGGATGTGCCTTTCGAAGGAGAAATCGTGCGGGCCCGTTGCCGTGATGAGAAGCTCTGGCTGCACCAGGGAGGGGACCGATTTGTGGAAGTGCCCTGCTCCGGTTATGAGCGGCGGCAGATCAGCCCAACGCGCGACACCCGTTTTCGCTGGATGCAGTCCGTCATTGCTTGCACCCACTACGTTTCGGGCGCGAGCGAGCAGAATTATATCAACAAAGAAGATGGACCCGGCGTGGATTTCGTGGAGCGCGACGCGATTTCCGATTCCGGCAAAGCCTACGTAGGCGAGTGATGGAACTCCCGCGGCTCAGAATAGGCATCGCCTGTTTCCCCTTGATCGGCGGGAGCGGCATTCTGGCCACGGCTCTCGGCTCCGAACTGGCCCGGCGCGGTCATGAAGTGCACTTTTTTAGTTATGCCCGGCCGGTTCGGTTGGAGCTGCCCAGTCCCCGACTTTATTTTCATCAAGTGAACGTCGCGCATCACAGCCTGTTCCCTTGTCCCGACTATACTTTGCCGCTCGCTGTGAAAATGGCGGAAGTCGCGCGCGCGCGAAATCTCGATCTGTTTCATGTGCACTATGCCATTCCGCATGCCCTGGCCGCGTGCCTGGCCGACCAGATGCTGGGACCGGCCGCCCCGCGCATCGTCACCACATTGCATGGCACTGACACGACTTTGCTCGGACAAGATCCGGGTTATCGCGCCGCCATTGAACATGCCTTGTCTCACTCCGATGCAGTCACCGCTGTTTCCGACAGCCTGCGGCAGCAGACTTATGAAATTTTTAATCTGCAGCGCGACATTGAAGTCATTCCGAATTTCTTTGTGCCGCGCCCGGTGAGCCGGAGTCGGGCCCAGGTTCGCGAAGAATTAGGCATAACGGATGAATTCCTCGTTCTGCACATGTCGAATATGCGGCCGGTCAAACGGATCGACCTGTTGCTAAAAACGCTTTCACTCATGCGAAATCGCGATCGCGTCCGGCTCTTGATCCTGGCGGGCGGTTCGCTCGATCCGTATACGGCAATGATCCATGAGCTCGGTTTGCAAGATCGAGTGATTGTCCGCCAAAATTCCTCGGCGGTGGAAGAGTATCTGGAAGCAGCCGACGCCGGGCTTTACACATCGGAATACGAAAGTTTCGGCCTCAGCATCCTGGAAACACTATTTTACAGGAAACCAATCGCTGCTTTCAGCGTGGGTGGGATTCCCGAGGTGGTGGGGGATTCGTGTCCGCTCTACCCGTTTCCCGATGTCTCGGCCATGGCCGCGGGTCTGGATGCATTGGTCGATTCGCCGGATCTGGCCCGCCGCCTCGGCCAGCAGGGGCGCGCTTATGTGACCGAGAAATTTTCGGCCGAACGCGTTTTGCAAGAATACGAGGCGCTCTATCAGAGAGTCGTGTCAAAACGGGAGCCGCCCGCCGGATGAAACTCAGCGTCGTGATTCCATGCCTGAATGAAAGCGACACGATCGCGGAGTGTGTCGGAGCCGCCCGGCGCACGATCAAGGCGCTCGGAATCGAAGGCGAAGTGGTCGTGGTCGATAACGGAAGCACGGATCGATCGCAGGAGTTGGCCAGCGCCGCCGGCGCGCGGGTTGTGTGGATTGAGGCCAGAGGATATGGCAGTGCTCTCGATGGCGGAATTCGCGCGAGCACCGGCGCGTTCATTATCATGGGGGACGCAGACGGCAGTTACGATTTCCGCCATATCCCGCTTTTCCTGGCGAAGTTGCAGGAGGGGTACGACCTCGTGATGGGTTGTCGAATGCCTTCCGGCGGCGGGACGATGGAGCCGGGGGCTATGCCATTTCTGCACCGATGGCTGGGCAATCCCATGTTCTCGCTCATGACGCGTTGGTGGTTTGGCGTTCCGATTCACGATGTAAACTGCGGGATGCGCGGATTTACGCGCGATGTCTACATGCGACTCGAACCGCAGGCATCCGGGATGTCATTTGCGGCCGAGATGGTGATCAAGGCGAGTCTCCTCGGCGCTTCCATCGTGGAAGTGCCGATTGCCTTCCAACGCGATGGAAGAAAACATAGCCCGCCGCACCTGAAAACATTCCGCGACGGCTGGCAGGTCCTCTGGATGTTTATGACGCTCGCTTTTCGAAAAGCGCGTCTGCGCCCAGCCTCGGTCCAAAGCTCCGGATAAAGCAAAGACGCCTCGACCGATCGAGGCAACGACAGCGCGACTAGCGCATGGCTCCAGAGGTAGGATTCGGCGCTGTCTTCCCCGTTTGTTAGGCCAATTTAAGCACGGCTTGCTTGGGTACTCAAGCCAACTCTGTCGCTACTTGGGCGGAATCTTTCACTACCGTTTGCTGGCAATTTTGCTGGCACCTAGCCTAACGGCTCTACAGTTGGCAATGAATCTCACCACAAAACCAATAGCCATCGCCGAGAACAATTCCGTCCGCCCCGAATTCATCTGTTTGCCGAAGCAAGGAACATCTGATCCTTGAACAAGTTTAAGCAGATCAACGTTGAACGGGCTCGTGTTGCCGAGCAAAGAAATGATTACAGGGCAACTGTTGAGATTCGACTCCTCTTCTTCACGTGGCGCCGCCCGTGCGAGATGCCCTGGGTGAGCCCGCCCGCGGCTATTGAATAACGATGTTGCCGCTCGTTAGGGAACCGCCGGCAGAGTAGCCGTTGCTTGCCGTGATGAAGAACTGATCGCTGCTTCCATCGGCGCTGTTGTCGTAAGCATCAACAGTGAAAGTGATGGTGGGACCTTTCTTTCCGAGCTTCGCCGTGCCGCTAAAATGAACATGGTTTCCTGTTATTGTGGCCGGCCCCACTTTATTGGTGCTAAAAGTGAAGCTGTGGGCTGGATCGGAGTAACTGAGAAAGTGGTCGCCCTTCTTAGGTGGGACTTCTGCAGCGAAACTGAAAGACGCTTGGCCACCTTTCACTGCGATCATCCCTGATCCGTGAGCTTCTGAACCATTGCCAGGCGTTGGAGTTGGCGTTGGGGTTGGTGTAGCTGTCGGCGTTGGCGTTGGCGTTGGTGTTGGCGTTGGTGTTGGTGTTGGCGTTGGCGTTGGTGTCGGTGTCGGTGTCGGAGTGGGCGTGGGTGTGGGTGTCGGTGTCGGTGTCGGTGTCGGTGTCGGCGTTGGTGTTGGTGTTGGTGTTGGTGTTGGTGTTGGCGTTGGTGTTGGTGTTGGTGTTGGTGTTGGTGTTGGAGTGGGATTCGGTGTTGGTGTTGGGGTCGGAGTCGGCGTTGGCGTGGAGGTTGGTGTTGGCGTAGGTGTTGGGGTCGCCGTGATAGTAAAGCTCAGTGATGAAGAACCCCCGCCAGGTGACGGATTAGTGACGGTTACCGGCGGATTGCTCACGGTGGTCAAGAGCGACGCGGGGACGGTCACCTGTAGCCCGCGACAGTTGGGGTTGCCAGCGAGACCACCTGTACATTGTTGACTGGGTACAAAGGTGGTACTAAGCGGCGTACCATTGAAGCTGACAGTCGTAATGTTGGCAAGAAACCCTAACCCTATGACAGTAATCGTGGTGTCAGGGCTATTGGCGACCACGGAGGGCGGATTGAAGCTGTCGAGTCCAACAGGCGGATAGCTACTCGTCACATTGAACGTGGCGCTGTTGTTTGCGGCATTGGGATCACCCTCGGTCGCCGCGACGCTGGCGGTGTTCGAAAGAGTTCCGGTCCCGGTCACAAGGGCTGCGACAGTAATGTTCGCGGTCGCTCCCGTCAGCATTGTCCCCAGGTTGCAAGTTACGTTATTCCCATTCGCCGAGCAGGATCCCTGTGTCGTTGTCGCCGAAACAAACGTGAATCCACTGGGCAGATTGTCGGTGTAGGTGACGTTCGTGGCTGTTGCCGCGCCGTTGT
>JBBRDU010000065.1:0-16081 GCA_038203615.1 Chthoniobacterales bacterium | reverse complement strand
GCGGCTCGTTCGCGTCCATCTCGATCGTGGCATTGTCCACGCCCATGGCGGAGAGCGCGGCGAGCACGTGTTCCACGGTGTGCACCCGCATCGCGCCTTCGCCGATGGTGGTGGCGCGCTCGACCGTTTTCAGATTCTCGATCTTCGCGTCGATGGTCGGCTCTTCCTGGAGATCTTTGCGCTTGAATTTGATGCCGTGATCGACCGGCGCCGGGTGCAGCTTCAGGGTCACTTTTTCCCCCGTGTGCAGCGATGTGCCGCTGAAGCCGGCGCTTTTTCCGAGAGTATGTTGAACTTCAGGCGTGGAAGCCATGTGCGCTACCTAGCAGAGATTTCCGGCTATGACCAGCTGCCGTTGGGGATCATTCCGACTCGCGCGCAAGGCAGGGGGCGGTTCACCGAACCGCCCGTCCCCGTGCGAAAACGGACGATTGAGGTCAATCGCCCCTACCTATTCCGTTGGTGTTCCCTAACCGTTTGTCCATCTATCTCAGCTCAAAGTCACCACCATCAAATGCCATCATCCGGTCGACATTGGAGACATGGAGCTGTTCCACCACGGAACCATCATCTTCCCACACGTCGACCGACTTTTCGCCCGCCCGGGCGATGCTCGCCCGAAGAACATTACGCTTCCGGGCCAGCGTATAAATCGGCAGGCCGTCCGCGGTCTTGAGAAAACTATTCTCGTCGTCGAACCCCACACTGAGCTCAATGATGGTGCGCGCATCGTTGGCCAGCGGATTCGGCATCAACTTGACCGGAACGCTGCGCGAAGAGCCCGGGTCAGCCGGACCGGCCGACGGGCCGGGCCCGCTCTCGGTTTTTAAATTGCCAACGGTAAACCCCCGCGCCTGGTACTTTCCGGCCGGCAAATCCTGACCATCGTCGTCCTTCCCGTCCCACTTGGTGGAGAGGGCGTCGTCGCCAATCGTAAACTCATCGAGCTCCGCCTCCTGGTGCAACACGCGAACCAATTGATCCCATTCATTGTAAATCCCGAGGCTGATGGTGCCTTCCAGCGGCGGGGGCAGAAAACTGATACGGACATTGCGCACCGCTGCCGCACTCGGGCTCCCGGCCGGAGTGGCCGAGGTGATCAGCGTACCCGCGGGCGTCACGGACGGCGTAACCGTAGGCGTAACGGTGGCCATTTCCTGCGCCACGCTCACCAGCTGGACCGAGAGCAAGGCGGCCATCGCGATGATGAACGTTTTTGTCATGTCAAGCGGGAGGGAGACCTCATTGGGGAGATTTACGTGGTGCGCACAGGATAACGAACAGGATATGACACGACTAAATGTAATAGCGCCAGTTCACGTTCGGAAAAAGGTTATCCCGCCCCTCGCAGTCGGACAAAAATTTTTCGTCCACCATCTTCCTGGCCAGCTCGGCCGATAGCCGGTTAAAGCGAACCAAATGCTCCGTGGTACGCTTGGTCGCATATTCGCGGGCCGTGCCGTTCTTGATCAGGAACGCCCAATCGCTCGATTGCGCGAGTAAAACCTCACGCGTCATCTGCCGAAGGATCCGCTCGGTCTCCGGAGCGGGGTTCTGGGCGTGCGCCCGCGCTTTTTCCGTCATTTTCCGGGCGGCCAGGTGGAGAGGCGCATAGATCCAGGCGTTCCTCGGATCCAGCCACACGCCGAGGTGCCCGTTCTCGCCCCAACTGGAGGGCGCCGGGACGAGCGTTTGCTGGGTCCCATGCGTAGCCAGAAATTCGCTCGGTGTCGTGAGTTGCAGCGTTTGGCTAAGCGCCGCTTTTCGCAGGAACAGCTCGAGGAAACGAGGCCCTTCGAACCACCAATGACCGAACAACTCGGCGTCAAAAGGGGCTACCACGATCGGGTCGAAGTGGGTCGCGCCCAGCTGGCGGACCTGTCGTTCCCGCTCTCTCAGGAAATGATCCGCGTGCAAGGTGGCCGCCTTCTCCGCAGCCGCCGGATCGTAATAATCCTTCTCCCCCGTTCCGCCCGTGACGCGATAATATTTTACGCCTGAGAATTGCCGGCTGCCCCGGGCCAGCGGACCCAGCGAATCAAGCGGTAGCTCGAAACCAATGTCGCGATAAAATTCCCGATACGCCGGATCTCCCGGGTAACCTTCGTGCGCGCTCCACACCTGCCGGCTGGAATCGCGATCGCGCGCATAAGCGGCGGGCCCAGCCGGCGTGTAATATGGCGCGTAAACCGCGCGTTGCGGCCGCGGCTTGCCCAGCATAACGCCGTGCGCGTCGAGCACAAACCAGCGGATGTTGGCCTCCTGCAAAATCGGATCCAGACCGGAGGCATAAGCGCATTCCGGTAGCCAAAACCCCGACGATTCCCGGCCAAACAGGTCCTTGAATGCGTCTCGACCAATCAGGACCTGAGCCCGCGCGGCCGGGGGCGATTGCTGATAAATTAACGGGAGCAATCCGTGGGTGGCGGCACAACTCATGAGTTCGAGAGAACCGGTTTTTTGCAACTCTCCGAACAAGGCGAGAAGATCGCATTTTTGTTCCTCCACGAAAAAGCGACGGCTCTCCGAGAATAGATCGAGATAGAACCGGGAGAGCTTGCTCAACTGCGGGTGGGCCCGATTGCGCTCGATCTCGCGGCCAGCCAGATCGATCAACATCTCAAGATGCCGCACGTAACGCTGGCGCAGCAGATCGTCCTGCAGCATGGCGCAGAGCGTCGGCGTGAGCGACATCGTCAGCTTAAAGCGGACGCCATCGCGCACCAGCCGCTGCATCATGCGCAGGAGCGGGATGTAAGTCTCGGTGATGGCCTCGAAAAGCCAGTCTTCCTCGAGAAATTGCTCATGCTCGGGATGCCGGACAAACGGGAGATGCGCGTGTAAAACGAGCGCGAAAGAACCCACAAGAGAGAGCGGAGACCGGATTAGGGAAACCGGAAAGCGGAAAAATCAAAAATGTGTGGGTACTCACCCATTAGCAACGCCCTCGGAGAGGCCGTTCCACCACTCTGAGCAGGAACGCGCACAGGTGGATCGCGATCTCCGAGCGCGATGCTAAACCTGACAGCGGCAAAGCCACTCACTTTGAGCGCCGGCGTGCTCGTCCGCTTACAGCGTCCGGCAGAAATCCTGGAACCGATCGAGACCCTTTTTAATAATGTCGATGCTGGTCGCGAAACTCAAGCGCACCGTCCGATCATCACCAAAAGCGGCCCCTGGAATCACGGCCACGTTCGCCTTGCTCAACAAGCGATCGGCAAAGTTCTGCGAGGTCAGCCCCAGCTGGCTAATGTTGACCAGCACATAGAACGCGCCTTGCGGTTTGACCGCGGTCACGTTCGGAATCTTCGAGATCCGGTCAAACATGTAGTTGCGGCGCATCTCAAACTCTTCGCGCATATCGGCGAGAGGTTGTTGATCGCCCTTCAAGGCGGCCAGCCCGGCGCGCTGCGCGAAGGAAGCCGGATGCGAGGTGCTGTGGCTCTGGATGGAATCGACCGCTTTCGCCACCGCTTCCGGCGCGGCCAGGTAGCCCAGACGCCACCCGGTCATGGCATACGACTTACTGAACCCATTCACCGTGATGGTCAGGTCGTAGGCTTCCTTCGAAAGGGACGCGATGCTGACGTGCTTGACGTCGTCGTAGACCAGCTTCTCGTAAATCTCGTCGGAAAGAATGTAGATATCCTCCTCCGCCGCCACTTCCACGATTTTTTCCATCTCTTCGCGGGTGTAAACGGCTCCGGTCGGATTGCACGGGCTGTTCAAAATCAACATCTTGGTGCGCGGCGTCATGGCGTTTTCAAAATCTGCCGCGCTCATCTTCCATCCGTTGCGCTCCATCGTCGGAACGATGACAGGGTCCGCTCCGGCCAGCTTGACCATGTCCGGGTAGCTCACCCAATACGGCGACGGAATGACCACTTCATCACCTGGCTGACAGGTCGCCAAAATCGCGTTGTAACAGGCGTGTTTCGCCCCGTTACTCACCACGATCTGCCCGGCCCGGTAACTCAACTGATTGTCCGCGGCCAACTTCTCCGAGATAGCCTGGCGCAGCTCGGGAATCCCTGAGCTCGGCGTGTATTTGGTAAATCCGGCCTGCAGCGCTTCGATCGCCGCCGTCTTAATATGGTCGGGCGTATCGAAATCGGGCTCCCCTGCGCCAAATCCGCAAACGTCGAGTCCCTCCGCCTTCATGGCCTTCGCTTTGCTGTCAATCGATAGGGTAAGCGAGGGAGTTAGTTGTGCTGCGCGTGCGGAAATTTCCATGGGATTTTAAGGGTTCGAAAAATTCTGGGGATGCAAATTATTTGCGCCCATAGAAGTTTTCAATGGTGGGTTTGAAGTTGTTCTCATCGACTCGGACGATGCCCATTTCGCGGCGAGCATTTTCCACTGAATCTGAAGCGTGGGCCGCATTGATCATGATGGTCTGGCCGAATTCCTTGCGAATGGACCCGGGCGGCGCCTTCGCCGGATCGGTTGGGCCCAGGACTTCGCGGATTTTGCGCACGGCCTCTTCGCCCTGGTAAACGATGACCACGCATTTCTCCGTGCCGGGCAGCTCGCGCTCGCCCGCCGGCGTATTGCTCGGCTTCCGGCCGGCCATGAACTCGACGATGCTCTCCCAGTTCTCGCGACCGCTTTTGGCGCCGAGCTTTTCTTCCAAAACAGCCAGCACTGGGCCGTAGAATTCCTCGGCCTGCGCCACGCTCATGCGGTGGACCTTGAATCCGACGATGGAAAGGCCGGTGCGGGAAAAAACGTCGATCACACCGCCCGGTCGCAGGTTTGGGAACTTGAAGTTATCCGGCTTAATCAGGACCAGCGTCTTCTCAACTTTCGTTCCATCGGGAAACTGAATGACCCGATCCAGGATGCCGCCATCGCTGTCGGAGAACTCGGCCCAAAGTTTGAGGTCGCGCTCAGTCGCCTCGCGCTCGAAGGAAGTGAGCACACCGGGCTCGAAGTAAGTCACCTTGCCGGGGGCATCCGCAATGTAATCTCCAAACGTGTCGCGGATGGTTTCGCCACTGGTGCGCTCGTTCACAATGTGGCCCACCGCTTGATGAATCTTCTCCACCGCGTCCGGTCCGCGGAAAACCAGAAACATGACCCGGGCGCGCTGGCCGTTCACTTGGCCGGCGAAATTCTTGAGGACATACTCGCGGATCAACTCCTGGGTGGCGCGGTGGCGCGGCTCCGCCTCCGTCACGATGGTGTCCGCGTAACGCTGCACCAGGTCCGCGCTCGGAGCGAACATGCGGGAGGCAACCAGGTCGAGACCGGTTCGGGAGATCAGTCGCGAAATAATGCCGCCGGTGCGCGATTTGCGCATCGAATACGGCGTTACAATGGCGTAAGAAAGCTCTTCAGTCTGCATGGGAATGGCGCGGCTTTGTTAAACCGCGTCTAATGCAGAGAAACCGAAGCCGCCTTGGGACCGCAAACCTTGCGGGCGGTGCCCCGTTCCGTCAACTGGGTTTTTAGGATGCGGAACGTTTCGGAGATGCCCTGCCGGCCTGCCGAATCCCGGCCAAAGCGATCCATTTCCCGCGGCGCCGGATTTCCTGGATCTGAATGCCATGGGAGCGCAGCGCACCCATCACTCCGGCCTCCTGGGTCCGCATGATCCCGGACGCGATGAGCCATCCGCCCGGCGCAAGATATCGGCGAACCTGAGGCAGCGTCTCGATCAACAGCTCACTATAGAGGTTAGCGCCAACCACATTCATCTTTCTCTCCGGCCGCCAGCAACGCACATCGGCGATTTTGAACTCGGTCCGTGTGATCCGGTTGAACCGGGCGTTGGCTCGCGCGGTCGAGATGGCGGTGGCATCATGATCGACTCCCACCGCACGGGTCGCTCCGAAAGAGCGCGCCGCCAGCGCGAGAATCCCGCTGCCCGTCCCGAGATCGGCGAATAACCAGTCGCCTTTGAGTCGCCGCGTGATTCGCTCCAGCAGACGCAATGACATGGCTGTAGTCGCGTGTTCACCGGTGCCGAAGGCTGCTCCCGCTGGAATGACCAGGTGGGCGGCGGTTCGGCGAGGCGACAGTCTGGGCGCCAAGGTCCCTCCCCCATTGGTGATGATCAGACGCCGGCCAATGCGCAGCGGCGGCCGCTTTTGCGCGCGGGTGTAAAGAGTCAGCCAATCGGCCGGGAGCTTCTCGATCCTTCCGCCAAAATCGCGAACCAACTGGCCGGCCTCCTTTGCCGACCGGCAAATTAATTCGAGCGCCGCGGCCTTCCGCCCGGGCCATTCCACCACGACTAACCCTGGGCCGGCGCGCAATCGCAGCATTTTTTCCCTGCCAAAAAGCCACGTAGGAGTGGCTAGCCTTCGCCATAAATACATGCGTCAGTGGAGATGGGATGATGAAGCTTCGCGGCCTCCACCATATCACGGCGATTGCGACCGATCCGCAGCGAAACCTGGATTTTTACACTCAGGTGCTCGGGCTCCGCCTGGTCAAGCGCACCGTCAACTTTGATGACCCGGGAAGTTATCACTTTTATTTCGGAGATCGGCTGGGGAGCCCGGGAACGATCATCACGTTCTTTCCCTGGCCGGGCGCGCGACGTGGCACCCGTGGAACCGGGCAGGTGGTGGCCACCAGTTTCGCGGTCGCCCCGGCGGCGATTGATTACTGGAAGGAGCGGTTAAAGGAGGAGCGCGTGCTGGCGGAGGAAACGGGGCCGCGCTTCGGCCAGCAGGTCGTGCGCTTTACGGACCCGGACGGATTGATGCTGGAGCTGATTGGATCCGACTCACTCAACACAGTGGAGCTCTATGATCGGAGCGATGTGCCGGCCGAATTCGCCTTGCACGGTTTTGCGGCGCCCACTTTGGAAGTGCAGGCGTCAAAATTAACCGAGCAACTGTTCACCGTCACCTTCGGTTGCGAATTGATCGGCGAAGAACAAAGCCGTCGTCGCTTCTCGCTCGCGCCGGGCACGCCCGACGCGCAGATCGATCTGATCGAGCGCAGCGAAACCGCGTTCGGTCACATCGCGGCCGGCACGGTTCATCACATTGCCTTTCGCGCCGCCAACGATGAAGAGCAGTTGCATTGGCGCGCCCTCCTTGAGGAACTCGGCCTGCGCGTCACGCCGGTGATCGACCGGCAATACTTTCACTCCATCTATTTCCGCGAGCCGGCCGGCATCCTGTTCGAGATCGCGACGGACAACCCGGGTTTTGCCACGGACGAACCGCCCGAGCATCTGGGAGAGACGCTGCAATTGCCGCCGCAATATGAGGAACACCGCAGTTCCATCGAGCAGGTGCTCCCGCGCATTTCTCTGTCTCACGTCTCGGCGCCATGAAAGATCTTGGGTTCACCCATCGATTCGTGCCCGCGGCCACGCCGGGACAAGGCGGCCGCACACTCCTGCTCCTGCACGGCACGGGCGGCGACGAGAGTGATTTACTGGATCTGGGCCGCGCGCTCGACCCGGCCGCCGCGCTCCTCAGTCCGCGTGGCCAAGTGCTGGAACGAGGCGCGTCGCGCTTCTTTCGGAGACTGGCCGAAGGCGTGTTTGACGAAGCCGATGTGACGGCGCGAGCCCATGAGTTGGCGGCGTTTATCGAAGCCGCGGCCGTGCCCTACGAGATTCAGGTGGAGCACGTCATGGCGGTGGGATACTCCAATGGCGCGAATATCGCCGCGGCCATGATGCTGCTGGGCATCGCACCTTTCCGGCGAGCGATTCTTTTTCGGGCGATGGTGCCGCTTTCGAATCCGCCGGCCACGGCCAGCCCGGCCGCGCAGGTCTTGATCTCGGAAGGCCGCTTCGATCCAATCGCCCAGCCGGAGAACGGTCAACGGCTGGAAGAATTGCTGCGCCAAACCGGCGCGAACGTCGACCTCATCTTCCAATCAAGCGGCCACCAGTTGACCGAGAACGACGTGGCCGCCGCGCAGCAATGGATCGTCAGTATTGCCTAACGAATTAATAAGTTCGCTCATTCGGGCAGCGTCGCTGCTTTGTTTTAGACGGCAGGCGGAGCGCCCGCCCTACAATGTTCGAAATGTCACAGGACGGAGCAGTCCTTGTCGGGCCATGGCATCACTGGCCTTCTGCCGGTAGGGCGACGCTCCGCGGAGCCGTCGATTCAGACGAACTTGCGCTGCAGTTCGACCGCGCGGCCCAGCACGCGCAGGTAATGCGTCCGCGAGATTTCCGCGACGCCAAACTGTTGCAAATGCGGCGTGACCCACTGGGTATCGAGCAAGACGAACTTGCGCGCGCGCATCCGCTCGACTAGCGCCACTAAAGCGACCTTGGAGGCGTCGGTCACGCGATGAAACATCGATTCGCCGAAAAAGACGCCCCCGATGGCGACGCCATAAAGTCCACCAGCCAGTTTGCGGTCGTGCCAGGCTTCAACCGAATGGGCGTAACCGAGCTCATGCAGACGCTCGTAGCTGCCCATGATCTCGCGCGTGATCCAGGTATCCTCCCGCTTGGCGCAGGCGCGGATGACGTCGCCAAACCGCGTATTGAGGCGCACGTCGAATTTCTTTTTCTCCAGCGTGCGACGAAGGCCGCGCGGAATATGAAATTTGTCGAGCGGCAGAATGGCGCGCGGATCCGGGGAGAACCATTCAATCGCGCCATCGGGCATTCCCATGGGGAAAACGCCCAGCCGGTAACCTTGCAATAAAAGTTCCGGCGAGATCATATCGCTTTCGGATTTTTCATGCGGAAAATTCCTGTAGGGGAAGCTGTCAGCTTCCCGTGGGAAGGCAACGCCTTCCCCTCCAGAAAACAGGCAAGCGCCACGCGCACTCGCCGCTCGTGCCTTGCAATGCCGAAGCCCTTCTCTAGAATAGGCAGATGAAGCGCAGTTCGATTGTTTTTGCGCTGGCCAGCGCCCTTCTCCTGGCGGCGTGCGCCGATCCGATGGAGAAACGCAGCACCGAGGAAGTGGAAGGCCAGCTCCAGCGCGGCGTGACCGGTCAGGGCACACTCGGACCGATCGAGCGCTCCCCGGGGGACCAGGCCAACGAACATGGCGTTCCGCAAAATCATCCGTAGGACGTGAAGACCGCCACGCCTACCCAGCATTCGAGAATCCTCATCCTCGATTTCGGATCGCAGTACACGCAGGTGATCGCGCGGCGGATCCGGGAACTGCAGGTCTACTCGGAAATCGTTCCGTTCAACATTCCGGCGGCGGAAGTGACGACCCGTCGCCCAAACGGAATCATCCTCTCGGGCGGGCCGGCCAGCGTTTACGATGAAAATGCGCCCAAGATCGATGCGGAGATTTTTTCGTTAGGCATTCCCATCCTTGGCATCTGTTACGGCTTGATGCTCATGGCGCATCACCTCGGCGGCAGCGTCGAATTCAGCGGCCGCCGCGAGTACGGCGCGGGCCTCCTTGAAGTCACAAATGGGTCCGCTCTCTTCGAGGGATTGGGGCCGCAGCTCGATGTCTGGAATAGCCACGGTGATGAGGTGACCGGGTTGCCCAAGGGATTTCGGGTGGCGGCGAAGACAGCCAGTTCGCCCTTTGCCGCGGTGGAAGACCCGGTCCGGAAACTTTACGGCCTGCAGTTTCATCCCGAAGTGGCGCACACGCCGCGCGGCAAACAAATCCTGGAGAATTTCGTTTATCACATCTGCCACTGCGCCATGGATTGGACGATGGGCTCTTTCATCGAAGAAGCATGCGCGCGCGTCCGTCAACAAGTTGGTGACGCGAAAGTGGTCCTCGGACTCAGTGGTGGTGTCGATTCATCGGTGGTGGCCGCGCTTCTGCACAAAGCCATCGGCGACCAGTTGACCTGCATTTTCGTCAACAACGGCTTATTGCGCGAGCGCGAAGAAGAAATGGTGCAGCGCGTCTTCGGCGAAAATTTTCGGGTGCGCCTCAAATACGTCGATGCTTCCGAGCGTTTCCTTTCTCGGCTGCGCGGCGTGACCGACCCGGAAGAAAAGCGCAAGATTATCGGCAACGAATTCATCGATGTTTTCCAACACGCCACCGAGGAATTACTGGCGGAAGATCGCAAGAACGGTGGCACGGGCTTCCAGCCCGTGAGCCAAGAAGACACGGGCAAGATGCCCGTGCCAGAGTACCGTTTCCTCGCCCAGGGCACGCTCTACCCCGACGTGATCGAGAGCGTGGCCATCGGCGGCAAACCGGCGCACGTCATCAAGAGCCACCACAACGTCGGCGGGCTCCCCGAGAAAATGCACTTCGAGCTGGTCGAACCCGTGCGCGAATTGTTCAAGGACGAGGTGCGGCAGGCCGGCCTGCAGCTTGGATTGCCCAAAGAGGTGGTCTATCGCCAACCGTTCCCCGGCCCGGGGCTGGCCGTACGCATCCTCGGCGAAGTCACGCCGGAACGATTGTCCATTCTGCGCGCCGCCGACACCGTCGTGCAGAACGAAATGGAGGCGGCCGATTGGTATTACAAAGTCTGGCAGTCATTTGCCGTCCTCCTCCCAGTGCAAAGCGTCGGCGTGATGGGCGATCAGCGCACTTACGAAAACACCATCGCGCTCCGCATCGTGGAAAGCCTCGACGGCATGACGGCTGATTGGGTGCGCGTGCCTTACGAACTCCTGGCCCGCATCTCCAATCGCATCTGTAACGAAGTCAAAGGCGTTAACCGCGTCGTTTACGATATCTCGAGCAAACCGCCGAGCACGATCGAGTGGGAATGAGGGAATTTCCGAGGTCTAATTTTCGATTTTCGATTAGGGCGTGTCATGCACTTTGGCGTACATCCACTACTGGCGAGGTCCGTGATCGGGGAGCGCACGCGCCCCCGCGTGCTGGCGCTGGCGCCCTCGCCAGCGGCGCGCTTTCTCTGACGCGCGCCGGTTTTTGAACGGAGACTGGCCGCAGGCCAAGTTCGTTTCGGCAAGGCGCCCAAACCCGCTCCGCTGAACGGGGCGCTCCCCAGCCCACGGACGTGCTCGCATTCCTCCCTCACCCTCTGCTTCTTCCTCGTCCTCCTGTCTTGGCGTTGATACAGACAAAGTGCATCACGCGCTTTAAGGATGGTTCTTCGAGGCTGAGCGAGACTGTTAACCATTTTCGCCTAAAACCAAAGTTGGCTTGCCCGCCCAGATGCGATTGACCAACGCTACCGCAAGGCCGGCAGTATTCCGTTTGTCCTTGTTAAGGATTCCGATATATGGTAAAAGAGATGCGTGAAAACGACCGTCGATATTCCAGATAAGACACTTCGCGAAGCCATAAAGTTCTCGAAAGCGAAGACGAAACGCGAAGCGATTCTTACGGCCCTCGAGGAATACAATCGTCAGCGGCGCATGGCCAGGCTCGTGAAACACTCCGGCACGTTTACATCCATGATGTCGAATGATGAGATCGAGGCGATGGAAATGGATCGCATGAAACCCCAGCCTGCCTCGCATCCGCGTAAGGCATGACGCTCATCGATACCTCAGCCTGGGTCGAACAGCTCCGCGCCACTGGCAACGCCGTGGTCCGGGCAAGGGTCGAGTTTCTCCTGCAAACCGGTCAAGCAGCGTGGTGCGCAGCGGTTCGCCTCGAACTTTGGGCCGGGGCGGGAAACGAAAAAGAACGCGCGACCCTGCGCGCTTACGAGCAGGAGTTGCCAGAACTTCCCATCGATGACCAGGTGTGGGAGGAAGCGTGCGAATTGGCGGGGCGGTGCCGCAAAGCCGGCAAAACCGCGCCCGTCTCCGATGTTCTGATCGCCGCCTGTGCGCGACATCACAGGGTCGACCTCGAAACCACCGACGCACACTTCGATTTTCTCCTGAAGCTCTAGGATGTTGAGGTATCCACAGATTACGCAGATGGACACAGATTTGAAGAGTCGTAAGAGCATTTGCCTTGGCTGACTGCACGACGTGCGCAGCATCCTTAGCGATCCTCGAAGCTCTGCTTCGCGAGCGCGGCATTGGGACAGGCATCGAATCACAATCTGCCCCGGCGAAGCGGCGCTTCAAAGAGATTGGCGTCACCAATGACGGCATGCTGACGGCGATTGGCAAAGTGGAAGTGAAATGATAGCGTTGTAAGTCATGAAGACGCTGAATCCCAAAGCTGAATACGTCGTGAAAAACGGCAAGCCTACGGCAGTGATTCTGCCGCTGGCGGAATACGAGGAATTGCTGGAGGACTTGCGGGATTTGGCGGTGATCGCCCGCCGGAAGAACGAGCCGCTGATCTCACTGGCGGAGGTGAAGCGCAGGCTGAAGAAGAATGGCGCTCTACGAGGTTCGTATCCGGCGTTCGGCTGAGAAGGATTTGCGAGAAAGTACATGATCCACCGTCGCGTCGCTCTTGGTTATGGCTCGACGAGTTGAACACCGGGCATGATCGAGCGGGAGTGAGGGAATTTCCGATTTTCGATCTGCGATTTTCGATTAAAGACGCTGACGCCGTCGGCCAGCAGAAGTAGTTATTGTAAATCGGGCGCTTCCCCTGCTAAGCCTTCGTCTGGCATGAACGCCGAGCAAGCTCGTCTGGCCGAAAATCAGACGCGGGAAGAGCCCTGGTATTTCTGGGGGCCGTATCTGGCTGAGCGCGCCTGGGGCACCGTGCGGGAGGACTACAGCGCGAACGGCGATGCCTGGAATTATTTTCCACACGATCATGCGCGGTCGCGCGCCTATCGCTGGAATGAAGATGGCATCGCCGGCCTCTGCGATCACAAACAGCGGCTCTGTTTTGCCCTGGCCTTTTGGAATGAGCGTGACCCGTTTTTGAAGGAGCGGCTTTTCGGTGTGACCGGCCCGCAGGGAAATCACGGCGAGGACGTGAAGGAGCTTTATTGGTACACCGACAGCACCCCGTCACACAGCATGATGCGGATGGCCTATCGATACCCGCAGCGCGCCTTTCCTTACGAGCAACTGATGAGCGAGAGCGGGCGCCGTTCCAAGATGGAAGGCGAATACGAACTCTGGGACACGGGCGTTCTGGCCGATGACCGCTTCTTCGATATCGAAGTCGAATACGCCAAGGCCGGTCCCTGCGACATTTTGATTCGGGTGAACGCGACGAACTGCGGCCCGGAGCCGGCCGCCCTGCATCTCCTGCCGACCCTCTGGTTCCGCAATACCTGGAGCTGGGGCCGGGACAATCGCAAACCGGCCATGCAGGAAGCTTCGAGCAGCGACGAGGAGATTGGGATCATCGACGCGACCCATCACGACATTGGCACCTACCGGCTCTATTGCGAAAAGGCCGATCGACTTCATTTCACCGAGAACGAAACCAACCTGGAACGGCTCTGGGGCGTGCCCAATCCGACACCGTTCGTCAAAGATTCGATCAACGATTGCCTCATCCAGGACCGGCTCGAGCTGGTCAATCCAAACCGGGTCGGGACCAAGGCAGCCGCGCATTATCGATTCGTTATCCCGCCGCAGAAGACCGTCTCCATTCGACTGCGACTGGCCAAGGTCAACGATCCGGGGAGCACAGGCGGCTCGCCTGTTCTTCGCGGCGGCTCCCCGCGAAATCTCGAGAAACCGAACATTTCGCCCGGCCAGCGGCCGGACGATGCAGGCGAGCCGCCTTTGCTCCCCGGAGAAGAATCGCGCGATCCTTTCCATGACTTCGATAACATTATCGTTAGGCGCTCGATCGAAGCGGACGCATTTTTCGCGGAGCTGGCCCCCGCCTGCCTCAGTCCGGAGCATTGCGCCATTCAACGCCAGGCGCTCGCCGGCATGCTCTGGAGCAAGCAGTTCTATCACTACATCATCGAAGAATGGCTGGATGGTGACCCGGGCCAGCCCACGCCGCCGGCGGAGCGCCTAACGGGTCGCAACGCCGAATGGCGGCATCTGCATAACGAACGCATCATGTCGATGCCGGACAAGTGGGAGTATCCCTGGTACGCTTCGTGGGACCTGGCTTTTCATTGCATTCCCCTGGCCCTGGTCGATCCCCAGTTCGCCAAGCAGCAGCTCGATATCATCGTGCGGGAATGGTATCAGCATCCCAACGGCCAGGTGCCCGCTTACGAATGGAATTTCAGCGATGTCAATCCGCCAGTCATCGCCTGGGCCGCCACTCGCGTTTATCAGATCGAACGCAAACAAACCGGCCAGGGCGACCGCGCCTTTCTCGAGACGATCTTCCATAAAATGCTGATCGCCTTCACCTGGTGGGTGAACCGCAAAGACTCGCAGGGAAACAACATTTTCCAGGGCGGTTTCCTCGGGCTCGATAACATCGGCGTCTTCGATCGCAACGCCCAGTTTCCCGATGGCAGCCGTCTCGAACAAAGCGACGGCACAAGTTGGATGGGAATGTTTTCTCTCAACCTCATGCGCATGGCCCTGGAATTGGCGCGCGAAAATCCGGTCTATGAAAATATCGCGACCAAGTTTTTTGAGCACTTTCTCGCGATCGCGGCGGCCATGAACAATCTGGGCGGCAAAGGGATCGGGCTCTGGGATGAAGAGGAGGAATTTTATTACGATGTGCTGCACACGCCGGGCGGACGTTATCTCCCGCTGCGCCTGCGTTCACTCGTCGGACTCATGCCGCTGCTCGCGGTCGAGACGATTGAACCGGAGTTACTCGACGCCGTCCCGGGCTTCAAGGCACGGCTGGAATGGTATCTCACCAACCGCCCCGACCTCGCCAGCATGGTCTCGCGCTGGCAAGTGCCCGGCACGGGCGAGCGCCGCCTCGTCGCGCTGACGCGCGGGCATCGCATGAAATGTCTGCTCCGGCGCATGCTCGATCCCGAGGAATTTCTCAGCCCCTACGGAGTGCGGTCGCTCAGCAAATATCACAAGGAACATCCCTATGTCTTGAGCGTGCGCGGCGAAGAAAAAGTGGTGCACTACGAGCCGGCGGAGTCGCAGACCGGCATTTTCGGAGGGAACTCCAACTGGCGCGGCCCGGTCTGGTTTCCCATCAACTATCTGTTGATCGAATCGCTTCAGAAATTTCATTACTATTACGGGGACGATTTCAAAGTGGAATGCCCGACCGGCTCCGGGCAATTTATGACCTTGCAACAAATTGCGAACGAACTCTCCAACCGGCTCATTCGACTCTGGCTGCCCGACAAGGAAGGGAAACGGGCCTTTGCCGGCGCGTCCGGCGGGATCTTTAATCATCCGCGCGACGCGCAACGCTATTGGTTCCACGAGTATTTCCATGCCGACACCGGTGCGGGCCTGGGCGCGCCGCACCAGACGGGTTGGACTGGCCTCGTGGCCAAGCTCATTTTGCAACAGGGCGACTTCGGCACGATCGCCAAGCGCGATCCCTTTAGCGATCTCTCGGCCTGAAAGGTGGGAGGGGCCCCAGCGCCGCGACCCTTGCATCGGCGCTCATAGAGCGCCGCTACAAAAGAGATCCGCCCGCTCCGCGGTTTGTCATCCCGAGCGGTGCTCCATCTTGCTTGTCATCCCGACTCGCACGGTCGAGGAGGGACCCCCCGTTCTCGCTGGTGATCACCCAAATGTGTTCTGTGTGATGCTCGCCCTGTGGGTGAGCTCCTGCGCCCCCGCCTTGGCGGGGCTGGCTCCCGCCACCCCGGGCAGGCAGGATGACAGGCTAGGGTTGGTCATGCGGCAGAGATCCGCGAAATCCGCGGTCACATCGATTACGATTACGAGCAGGAGATTAGGAATTAGCGGCGCATGATGTGGATCGACAAGATGCGGCTTTGGTGACGGGCCAGCAGGTAATCGACGAAACAGCCAATGATCGAGTTCGGCTTATTGCCCAGCTTTGTCACGACGCGACAAATGAGCGTGGCACTGCGCGCGTGCCACTCCAAATTGATGGCGCCGTGCGCGTTTTCGCTGTGGATCTTGGCCCAGCCATGCGGACGCCCGGGCCGTTGATGTTCGGTCGGGACCAAGCCGAAATTCTTCAGCCGCGGATCGGTCATGATCTTTTCCCGTAAAGATCCGCGCCCGCTCGTAATCACTTGAATGACTGTCTGCATTCCTGTGCGCCTCTCAGATTCAACATCCTGAGGCTGTTTGGCAATATTGATCGCAAATGAACGTGAGCGGCTGCTAGGCGCTCGCCCCCGCTGTGGTGGGGGGGGGGCGAGTGGAAGCGAGCGCACAAAAAAAGACTAATGTGAAAATAAGTAGACAAAACAATCAAGCCCCCCACGA
>JBBRDU010000064.1:0-16516 GCA_038203615.1 Chthoniobacterales bacterium | reverse complement strand
GCTGGCCCCGACCGGCACGATCAGCTTTTTGATGGACTGCGACACCACCGGGATCGAGCCAGATCTGGCCCTGGTGAAATACAAACTGCTGGCCGGCGGCGGCATGCTCAAGATTGTCAACCAGACGGTCAAACCGGCCCTGCAACGGCTCGGCTACAATTCCGATGAGATCGAGCGGATCCTCGCGCATGTCGATGCCTTCGACACGATCGAAGATATTTTCGAAGCGGACGGGGCGACCGTTTCGTCGGGATTAAAGCCGGAACACCTCTCCATTTTCGATTGCGCTTTTAAACCGCACAAAGGCGAGCGCTCACTGGGTTACATGGCGCATTTGCGCATGATGGCCGCGGCTCAGCCCTTTTTGAGCGGCGCCATTTCCAAAACGGTCAATCTGCCGGAGTGCGCCACGGTGGAGGAAATCATGGACACCTACGTGGAAGGATGGCGCCTCGGTTTGAAATCGATCGCAATTTATCGGGAAGGTTCCAAGCGATCCGCGCCGCTCAACACGCGCAAGACCAGGGATATGGGCGGGATGATGGATGCAGATGTCGCGCTCGATGTCACGATTGACCGGGAAGATTTCCAGAGACGCATTCTCGATCTCGAGGTCGAGCTGGCCACCCTGCGCGGCAAGGTCGATCAACCGATCCGGCACCGCATGTCCGATACGCGCATGTCGTTGACCCATAAATTCGAAATCGCGGGACACGAAGGCTACATCACGGTCGGGCTCTACGAAGACGGCCAACCGGGTGAGCTTTTCATCCACATGGCCAAGGAAGGCAGTACCATCGGGGGTTTGATGGATACGGTGGGCACCCTGACCTCCGTGGCCCTGCAATACGGCGTTCCGCTGGAGAGCCTGGTCAAAAAGTTCGCCTACCAGCGCTTCGAACCGAGCGGGTTTACCAAGAATCCCGATATCCGCAACGCCACCAGCATTACCGATTACGTTTTCCGCTGGCTCGGCTGCCAGTTCATCAAAGGCTACAAGGAAGCCACTTCCCCTCGAAGCGGGCAGGCGGAATTGCCGCTCAAGGAAATCCCGGAGATGGAAAAGAAAGCGCTCAATCGCCCCGTCTCTGATCTGTCGCGGACTGGGGAACGGGAATTGATCGACGTGATCACCAATCACGTTTCCAACGACGGCGCCCCCCAGGTGTCCAACGGAAGCAGTCACGCCGATCGGGTGAAAGAAGCGCTCGGCAACATGTTCATGGACATCATGTGCTCGGTTTGCGGGAGCGATAAAGTGATTCGGGCAGGCGCTTGCGGTCTCTGCACGGAGTGCGGCACGAGCCAGGGCTGCAGCTAGGGTCCGGGTTTATTTCCCTGGAGCGCGCGCTCCCCGAGAGCACCACCCACCCGGCCGAGCCGAGGGCTTCGCTTTTGAAGCATTGCTGCGCGTCCGGCGTTGGACAGGTGCGCGGAGGTGGTTAAATTTAGACCTGCCGTTCCTCCGACTCCGGAGGAACTAACTTTTTATGACTGAAACTGAAGCACAACGACAAAAGGAAATTGAGCAGGCTGAAGAACTGCTTTTTGCCGGGCCCCAGGCCCTCGGATTCGCCAAAGGGCTTTACCTGGGACAGTTCGTCTCCGACTGGGTCATGCCTTATCCGCGCATCCCGGCGGCGCAGCAGACCGAGCTCGACCAGGCCATGGTCGAAATACGCAAATTTCTCGATGCCGGCCTCGATGCGGGCGCGATCGATCGCGGAGAAGACATTCCGCGCAGCGTCATTGATGGACTGGGCAAAGTGGGTGTGCTCGGCATGACGGCGCCGAAGGAGTTTGGTGGTCATGGATTTTCGCAGATGGCCAATTGCCATATTTTGGAGGAGCTGGGCAGCCGTTGCGCTTCGACCTCGGTTTTTGTGAACGCGCACCATTCCATCGGGATCCGCGCCCTTCTTTTGTTTGGCACACCCGCGCAGAAGCAAACCTGGTTGCCCAGGCTCGTCTCGGGAGAACACCTGGCAGCCTTTGCCCTGACCGAAGAGCAGGCTGGCTCGGACGCCGCCAACGTCCAGATGCAGGCGCGCCCGAGCGAGGATGGTTCGCATTACATTTTAAATGGCGAAAAGCGTTACATCACGAACGCCGCCATCGCGCAGGTGCTCACGGTCATGGCGCGCACGCCGGTCCCCGGTTCGGATAAGACCTCGATCACAGCCTTCTTGGTCACTCCGGATATGCCGGGATTTACCATGCTCGAGCCGCGCATGCCGAAGCTCGGGATTCGCGGCACAGCCACGGGTCGCTTCGCCTTGCGCGACGTGAAGGTGCCGAAAGAAAACGTGCTCGGTCCGCTCGGCAAAGGGTTGCGCGTGGCGCTGACCGTGCTCGATTTTGGGCGCACCACTTTCGGAGCCTGTTGCACGGGCGCGACCAAGACCTGTCTTCGTCTGGCCATCGCCCATGCCAGCAGTCGCCGGCAATTCAACAAGACCCTGGGGGACTTCCATCTGGTGCAAAAGAAAATCGCACGGATGGCGGCTGATGCCTACGCCATGGATGCGATGACCACGATCACGGCTTCGCTAATCGACCGGGGGCTGGAAGATTACATGATGGAAACGGCCATGCTCAAGGTGTTCACGACGGAGCGCCTTTGGGAAGCCGTCAACGATACCTTCCAAATTTATGGCGGCTCCGCCTACTTCAACGATCAACCGATCGAGCGGATGCTGCGCGATGCTCGCATCAATCAGATCGGCGAAGGCAGCAACGAAGTCCTGACCTCGTTCGTCGCGCTCGTTGGCATGCGCGGCCCGGGCATGGAGTTCAAGGAAATTTACGATACCATGCTCAAGCCGATGGGTGGGCGGCTCGGAAAAGCGTGGACGGCCGGAATGAATCGGTTAGGCGCGGCCGTGCGCGTGCCGAATGTGCCGGTGCAAAGCGCCGAGCTGCGTTCGTTTGCATCGCAACTAGGCCGCTTGATCTGGCGTTTCAATATTGCGGTCAACCGCTCGCTCATTGCCTATCGCGAACCGATTCTCGATATGCAGTTGGTGCAGGAACGCATCGCCAATGCGGCCATGGATCTTTTCGCTTCGGCCTGCGTGCTGGCGCGGTGGGACGGAGAAGTGCAGGCGTCCTCTCGCAACGGTGGCGCCGGCTCCGCGCAACACCGCGCGGCGGACCTGTTCCTGCGGCAATCCTTCCGCCGCATCCGCGGATATTTGGCCGGCCTGAACGATAACGATGATCCCGCTATTTTGAAGACGGCTGCGGCCGTGTTACAGAAGAAATAGCTCGCCCTCTGGGGGTCGGCGGATGCTCGTCCAGGCCGGAAAACTGGCCTGGTTCTAGCTGGCTAAGCGGGGCGTGAGTGCCACCCCGCTTCAACCCCGGGCCGCCGATCTCGGTGGCCAACGTCTGCTCGTTTTCATCGTTGCCTACAACGCCGAAAGCACGATCGAGAAAGTTCTCTCGCGGATTCCGGCTTCGCTCCGGTCCGATCAGGTCGAAGTCCTGATCATCGACGATTCGTCCGGGGACGACACCTTCGCCAAAGGTTTACGTTATGAGCAGAAGCAATCCGATTTCAAGATCACCGTTCTCAAAACGCCGCAGAATCAGGGATATGGCGGGAATCAGAAACTCGGTTACCGCTACGCCATTGATCATGGCTTCGACCTGGTGGCTCTGGTCCACGGCGATGGGCAGTATGCCCCCGAAGAATTGCCCAACCTGCTGCGGCCGCTCCTGGCCGGGGAGGCTGATGCGGTGTTCGGCTCCCGCATGATTGACAAGCGAGCGGCCCGCCAGGGTGGAATGCCCGCCTATAAATGGATCGGCAACCAGGTCTTAACGGGTTTTCAAAACAGGATGCTCGGTACTCAGCTCTCCGAGTTCCACTCCGGTTACCGGCTTTATTCAACCCGGGCGCTGGCCCGGGTGCCCTTCGAGAAAAACACGAACGATTTTCATTTCGATACGGAGATCATTATTCAATTCGTGTTGCAGCAGTTGCGCATCGTCGAGCTTCCCGTTCCCACATTTTACGGTGATGAGATCTGCCATGTAAACGGGCTGCGTTACGCCTGGAATGTTTTCGGAACCACTCTCAAGGCGCGCTTTTGCGGGATGCAGCTTTTCTACGATCGGAAGTTCGACCTGGGGCCGCGGAATGCCCGACACAGCGACAAACTCGGGTTTTCCTCGTCGCAAACCTTTGCCGTGCAGGCGTGCATCGCCGGTCGTTACGTTCTGCAGTTAGGCTTGGGCCACCAGAATGTGGCCGCAGCCTTGGAGGAGAAACGTTGTCACGTTACGGCCATGGATTTCGCGCAGAGCGAGACGGCCGCCAAGCAGCCAGCCGCGCCTTTCGCCTCCCGGCCGACCGTTCCGGAGGACGTGGCGCGCTATGATCAGATTCTCCTGATGGACCTGATCGAGCATTTGCATGACCCCGAAAAATTCATGGACGATCTGCGCCGCAAGACGAACGGGCGTCGTCCGGAAATTGTTATCACGGCCGCCAATGTGGCTTTTTTTGTCACGCGCATCATGCTCGCGCTCGGGCAATTCAATTACAGCCGAAAAGGCATCCTCGGGCTGGGACATCGCCGCCTTTTCACCTTCAAGTCGTTGCGCGCGCTTCTGCAGCAGGCCGGTTACGAAATTCTGGAAGAGCGCGGCGTGCCCGCTCCGTTTCCGCTCGCTCTCGGACAAAATGGGTGGAGCCGCGCGCTGCTGCGCCTGAACCAGGCATTGCTGTTTTTCAGTAAGCGACTCTTTGCCTATCAGATCTGCATCCGGGCGCGCCCTTTGCCCGATGCGCGGCATTTGCTCAAAGAAACCATCTCCAGCAGCTCCGCTTTGCGCGCACGGGTCCTCGATCGGGTGGCGTAAGTTCCAGGCTTCTGCGTCTGGGGAGCGCAGGCCGCCACCCTGCTGGCGACGGCGGCCTCGCCGTCGCGAACTTCAGGGGCAAAGATTGTTTGGGCGAGGCCGCCCAAACCCGCTCGCCGCGGCGAGCGCTCCCCGGAATGGCGCGAGCGCCGCGCGCTATTTCAGAATGTGCAAGGCGCGGAGCAGCCCTTCGCTGACCAGTTCGTAGAGAGGGTATTGCACGAACAGAATCAGATATTGCCGCATCTCCACGGCGCAGATCATCGTGATGGCCAGGGCGAAAATGAGGCTGCGCCGCTGCCGGAGCGGGGCAATCAGGCTCGCCAAAGTACTGAGGGCGAGGAAGCGCAGCGGCACATCCCACATGTTGGCGTAGCGCAGGTTCATCCCGTATTTTAAATTGCACATCACGAGGTAGCTGCCCGCCACGAAGAGAAGCAGGAAGAGTTCGGGCCGCTTCGTTCGATCGATCCGGAAGAGCGTGCCCAGAGCCAGGAGCAGAATGATTGGACTAACGAGAAGCAAATCGACGAGGTAACGGTGCCAGGGGCCGTCCCCGGTTTTGATGGCATAAGGCAGCTCGTAATTTTTGCTGATCAGCAACCGGTAGGTGCCGACGAGCACGTCCACGCCGCCCGTGAGAAAGACCAGGGTCACGACCCCAAGAAGCGGCCCAAGCATGGTCGCGATGAGCAGCTCGGGACTGACCGTGCCGTAGTGCAGCCAGCGGTTGGCCACCAGGACGACTACGATCGCGATCCAGACAAAAAATGAATTTTCTTTGGTCAGGACGAGCAGAGCGAGCGAAACGGTATAGCCGGCCAGCCATCCCCAATGTCGGGGGGCCTGCAGGTTCTCCCACAACATCCAGAGGGTCAGCAGTGTCCAGAACGTGAAAAATCCGTCGACCAAGGCATGCTGCGACATGTGAATCTGGGTGGGCGCGACCGCGACGAGCGCGGTGAGCGCGACGGACCAAACCGGCCCGCGCATCCTCCAGGCGAGCGCTGCGGCCACGGCCAGCGTCAGAATGCTGCAGAAGGAGGCGACGCTTTTGAGCGAGGTGAGTTCTTCCGTGTGAAAGAGAGAGTGCCAGAGGTATCCCGCAAAAATGTAAAGGAAACGGACCGGCGGAAGGATTGAGCCGGGCAATTTTACCTGTTTCTCGATGTAGGCGAGAACAATGTCGGGATAATGAGTCAGGCCCTTTTCGCTGACCTGCGCGACGTAGCTCCGGTACAGCTCTTCATCGACGCCGACCAGCCGCATGTCGTGCCATTTTGGATTCGGATGGAAAACACTGAGAGAATGGAGCGGTTCGGATTCGTCGAACAGCGCGGGCGGCAAACGGAGGAAGGCACCGATGACAAAGATCACGGCCAGCGCGACGAAATAGGCTCGGGTCGACCAGTTCACGGACTGCACTTGCGTAGTCTATCGCGTTCGCTTCGCCTGGCCAGAGACAAGGCAATGTTGTTTAATCATAGGGGATGACGCACCGGTATAGCTAGAAGCGCGCGAGCCTGGGGAATGTTGTTTCCTCTCGCCTTCTTTATTATTTAGCGGCGCGCGACCGGCGGCCGCCTGTTTCCTGGAGATGAATCCGGGACTGGCCGAACGAGGGCGCCGGCCTAACGAGTCAAGGTGACCGGGGGTCAGGACGCCCCACGCGGATCGGTGCAGGCGAAGTTTGAACGATGGGGAGAGGACGATCTCTCCTGGCGGCTTCATTGCGCCATGGCCCCATTGGGCAAAACGTTTTCGAGGGAAGGTGATAGCTCCTCGACAGAAGCCCCGGGGAACATTTGAGACGCCACGGACATTGCTGTCTTCTGGCATGGCCGCTGCTCCCCACCCGGCCATGGCCACCGCAATCGCCGGACGCTCCCTCGCTCAGCCTCAACCAGGCGTTGTCGCCCCGCCCGCCCGGCATACGTTTAAGGAGATCAAGAAGTGCCGAATCTGCGGGAACTGGGATCTCGTTCCGATTGTCTCCATGGGCGAGCAGTACCTGACCGGCGTCTTTCCGCATACTCGCAACGCCGATCTGAGCAAGGGGCCGCTCGAGTTGGTGGCCTGCAGCACGACGATCAACCGCAAGGCTTGCGGCCTGGTGCAGCTCCGCCAGACCTACGATCTCAACGAAATGTATGGCGAACATTATGGCTACCGGTCGTCCCTGAACCGGGCCATGGTGCGGCACCTTGAAGAAAAGGTGAACCGGCTGGTGGACCAGTATCCGCTTCATCCTGGCGATGTCGTGCTCGACATCGGCAGCAACGACGGAACTTTGCTGTCATTCTATCCCAGTGAAAACGTGACGGTGGTGGGCATGGATCCGTCGGCCGGCAAATTCGCCTCCCTCTATCAGCCGCATATCGTTTTGATTCCCGATTTCTTTTCGAGCCGCGCGTTCCGTGAAAAACTGGGAGCGCGTAAGGCGCGCATTGTCACGTCGATCGCGATGTTTTACGATCTGGAAAATCCGCTGGGTTTCATGGAGGAAGTCGCCTCCATTCTGGACGAGGAAGGCATCTGGCATTTCGAGATGAGTTACCTGCCGGCCATGCTTCGGACCATGGGCTACGATACGATCTGTCACGAACATCTGGAGTATTACGCCCTTCGGCAGATCAAGTGGATGACCGACCGTTGCGGATTCAAGATTTTAGACGTGGAATTCAACCAGACGAATGGCGGGAGTTTCGCCATTACGGTGGCGCACAAAGGATCGGCACATGCGCAGAATACCTCCCAAATAAAGGAGTTACTGCGTGATGAAGAGTCCGTCGGCCTCGTCACGGAGGAGCAGCACCGCGCCTTCGAAAAGGCAGTCCAGGCTCATAAACACAAATTACTCGCTCTGTTGCATACCCTGAAGGAGGAGAAACGCGTGGTCCTCGGCTACGGTGCTTCCACCAAAGGGAACGTTCTCTTGCAGCATTGTGGAATCACGGAGGATCTGCTGCCCGCGATTGCCGAAGTGAATAAGGACAAATTCGGTTGCTTCACGCCCGGCACCAACATTCCGATCATTTCCGAGCAGGAAGCCCATGCCATGAAGCCTGATTACCTGTTTGTGCTGCCCTGGCATTTCCGCGACAATTTGATCGAGCGGGAAAGCGCTTTTCTGCAAGGCGGAGGAAAAATGATTTTTCCTCTCCCTGAGATCGCCATCATCGGGCAATAATCCGCCATGCCAAGAGCGCTGGTCATTGGCGCGGGCGGGCAGGATGGCCGTCTTCTCTCGCGCCAACTGCTTGACCGCGGTTACGACGTCCGCGGATGGGTGCGGGCAGAGGGGTCAAATCCTTCGCCCGGCCCGTGCGCGGCTGTTGATCTTCTGCAATCCGCCACGGTTGGACACGAACTCCAGATATTGCAGCCGGATGAAATCTATTATCTGGCGGCCTTCCATCATTCCACGGAGGACACCCTGGGAGAGGATGCGGCCGACTTGTTGAGACGCAGCTTCGACGTGCACGTCACAGGGTTGGTCAATCTTCTGCAGGGAATGAAAAGGTCAGGCCCACGGGCGCGACTCTTTTACGCGGCCTCATCACACGTCTTCGGCGTACCGGAAACAGACTGGCAGGACGAGCAAAGCGCATTGCGTCCCGACTCCGCCTATGGAATCTCCAAGGCGGCCGGCATCCAGTGTTGTCGGTTCTATCGCCAGCAGGAGGGTATTTTCGCTGCGACTGGGATTTTGTTCAATCACGAGTCTGCCTTGCGCAAGCCGTCGTTCCTTTCGCAGAAGATTGTGCGGGGCGCGTTGCAGGCACGTCGGGATCCCACGCACCGATTGCGGCTGGGGGATCTCGACGCAATCGTCGACTGGGGATATGCGCCGGACTATGTCGATGCCATGTGGCGCATCCTGCAACTACCTGAAGCGAGTGACTTCGTCGTTGCCACCGGTGAGATGCACACCGTGCGTGAGTTCGCGCAGGCTGCTTTCGGCGCGCTCGGACTGGATTGGAATCTGCACGTGACGACCGACGCTCACTTGCTCAACCGAACGTCCTACCCTCTCCGAGGGAATCCCCAAAAGCTGAAGAAGGCGACCCACTGGTCACCCACCATCGGATTCGAGCAAATGGTGGCAAAACTCGTGGAGGAAACAAAGAGCCTGGCTGACGCCCTCTAGTCTTGCCGTTGAGGCCCGAGCCAAGAGAGGAGGTCGTATCCCTCGACGGGCAAACGGGGGTGGTGGCATGTGCGGTGCTTAAATGAGGCACAGCCTCACTTCGCTGGACGGGTGGACCGTTTCTGTGACGAAGCGGAAAAGACGTATGCCATCATCTGCGCTCCTCATCTTCATTCCGACCTACAACGAGGCCGGGAACGCGGAGCGTCTTTGCCGCCAGTTGACCGCGCTCGATCTCCAGGCCGACATTCTCTTTTGCGATGATGGCTCGCCCGATGGCACCGGTGAAATCGTGGAGCGACTGGCGCAGGAATTCCCGCATGTCCGCATCATGCATCGTCCCGGCAAGCTCGGCATTGGCAGCGCTCATCAGGACGGCATTCGTTACGCCTATGCCCACGGTTACGCCACGCTCGTGACGATGGATTGTGATTTCACCCATGACCCCGCCGACGTGAAGCGATTGCTGGAGGTCGCGTGGTCCAGCGGCAGTCCCGTTTCGGTCGGATCTCGTTACCGACAGAGCGATAGTTTGCCCGGCTGGAATTTGATGCGCCGTTCGCTCACCCACGTGGGCCATTTTTTAACGGTCAACCTTCTGAAGCTTCCGCAAGATGCCACCGGTGCATTGCGCGTTTACCAACTGGCGGCCATTCCGAAAAACCTGTGGGACCGCGTGCGCTCGCACGGTTATTCGTTCTTTTTCGAGAGCCTATTTGTCCTGCATCGAAATGGATTTACCATCGAGGAAATGCCTATTGCACTGCCGGCTCGCACGTATGGCAGTTCCAAGATGTCGTGGCGCGAGACGGGGCGAAGCGCCTTTCGGCTTTTTAAACTTTACTGGGCCGGCCTGCGTCACCCACAGAGCTTCTTGTTGACGTCGGCCGGGCCGCCCATCCTCGGGGCGGAACATCCCCTGCAGGACCCGCAGGGCTGGGACGCTTACTGGACGCGCGGCCAGGAGAAAAGCCGGTGCGCTTACGCCTTTGTCGCCAGCGTCTACCGGCGGCTCGCGATCCGGCGCAGTCTCAATTATTTTGTGCACAAGCATTTTCGGCCCGGAGCGCGTTTGCTGCATGCCGGCTGTGGTTCGGGCCAGGTTGATTCCACGCTCTGTCAGGAAATGCGGATCACGGCGGTCGATATCTCGTTACCCGCCCTCGAATCCTATCGCCGCAATAATCCGAATGCGGAAGCGATTCGCCGCGGTGATATTCTGCACTTAGACGACGTCGATAGCGGAACTTTCGATGGTGCCTACAATCTGGGAGTGGTCGAGCATTTTACGCATGAGCAGATCGTGCAGATTCTCCGCGAAATGGGCCGCGCCGTGAAGCCGGGCGGGAAAGTTCTGATTTTCTGGCCGCATCGGCGCGCCACCAGCGTCTTCGTGCTTAGGCTTGTCCATCGACTCCTCGGTCTTTTCCGCCCGTCCGGCGGATCGCAGGTGCGCCTTCACCCCGCCGAGATTTCGTTGCTCAAATCACGCGACCAGGCACGTGAAGTCATTGAGCAGGCGGGATTCAATCTGGTCGAATATTACTTCGGGGTGCGGGACCTGTTGGTGCAGGCGGTCGTCGTCGCCTGTAAACGATGAGCGCGCCGGCCGCGGCTTCCCGGACCGTTCACGACAGCGATCACTCTGCACGAAAGCAGATGATCCTACCGCCCTTCACTGGCGACGCGGCCGCGAATAACACAGCGAAGTGGGGGCGTTGGACGGATGCCATGGATGCCGTCCTTATCACACTCGTCGTAATCCTGACCGTCGCTCTCCATCTTCGATTCGTTACCCATGTGGGCGGATTGTGGCGCGATGAAACCAATAGCGTGGATCTCGCGACCCTGCCCACCGTGGGCGAGGTTTGGCGTTTTCTCGATTATGATTCCTTTCCCATCTTGTTTTTTGCCGTGTTGCGAGTCTGGCTGGGAGTATTCGGGCCGGCCAACGATGCAGCCCTGCGCGTCCTTGGTTGCCTGATTGGGCTCGGTTTACTGGGAGCCTTATGGTTCAACGCCCGCGCCTTCGGAGTCCGCTGGCCGGTTCTTTCTCTCGCGCTGGTTGGACTGAACCCAATGATCATTCGGTATGGCGATTCCACCCGGGCCTATGGACTGGGGATGATTTTGATCGTGCTCACGTTTCGCAGTTTCTGGCGTCTCGTGAACACGCCCGCGCCTCCCAGCCCGAGACGCGTGCTAATGGCCGCCGTTTTCGCGCTTCTGCGCGTTCAATGTCTCTATTATAATTCAGTCCTGCTTTTCGCCATCGCGGCAGGAGCCATCGCCGTCGCCTGGAGAAAGCGAGCTTGGCGGACAGCGGGAATCATCTTAGCCATTGGCGCCCTCTCCGCCGCGTCCCTGCTCCCTTATGTCCCCATCATACGAAGAATGCAGGAGTGGACGTTCCTGGTGGGCTTCCCCGCCGACTTACCGTGGCTCTGGAAACGGAGTTGTGAAGTTTTCGGGTCGCCCGATCCATTAGGGATCTGGCTTTGGGCCGGCCTTCTTCTGACCGGTATCGGCGGATTTTTCGGTTTGGCTGTATGGCGCCGTGGGCGCGTTTTTCTCCGGTTGCCGATCCATCCATTCGAAGCAGAGCGTTCGTCCGATTTTGCGCAGAGATCGCCTAACGATGCGGTGCTCTTTGCCATGGTGGCCGTGGTTGTCGGCGTGGTGAGTTACGCCGCATTTCTGCGGGCGTTGCATTATTACACTCAACCTTGGTATTACATCACGCTCGCCTGTTTTGCCGCCTGCGCCCTGGAAATTGTCTTCGGTGCGTGGCCGATCGCCGAAAAGGTTCGGGCCTCTTTCCTGCCGCGCGGTATTCGACTGGTCGTGGCGTTCATCCTGTTCTGTCTGGCCGGATTACCCGCCTGGGAGGAGATGACGGTGCGCCACACCAATTTGGACCTGGTGGCTGGTCGACTCCGGTCACTCGCGACGAAGGGCGATCTGATCCTGGTGCCCCGATGGGAATGCGCAATTCCGCTCTCCCGTTACTATACCGGGCCCGCCAGGATCGTCACTCTTCCTCCCATCGCCGACCATCGGTTCCACCGCTACGATCTCATATTGCAGCAAATGACGGGAGCCGACCCCATCTCATCCGTTCTCGCTCAATTGGAAGATGTCCTGCGTTCCGGACATCGCGTTTTTCTCGCAGGGGAACTCCCGTTTCCGAAAGTCACCCCTGTTTTACCTCCCTGGCCACCGATCTATCGCGACTCGACCGGGGCCTGGCACGGCAATGCGGATACTCCTGGTTTGCGTCTCCAGGCGGGGCAGTTTCTTCGTGCCCACGCCACGGGGGTGGGCCAGATCGAAGTAGCGGTCCCGGGCAAGGCTCGCGTGCAAGACTACGAGGATCTGGGGGTAACCATGGTCGAGGGCTGGCGACAAACTCCCTGATGTGGTGGAATCACGCCCTCCTGACTTGGATGTTGCTCCCCGATGCCGGCCCAGGATTGCCTACGGCGCGGTCGAAATGCTTTCCGGTTTCCAGCCTGAAACGACAAAGGCGCGAATCCGTTCAGCCACACTGATGGGCTGTTCGCAGGTCACTGGGATAACAGTTCCCATGGTACTGTGGGCCTGGGCTGTGTAAGCCACCTGATCTGTCCAGCGTCGAACATAGGGCCATAGATTCCAGCCGAAGGTGTTGCGCGATGCCGGCGGCAAATCCGCCGGGATAACCGAAGCGCGATTCGGCGGTGCCAGACCAACGACATAAACTTCATGCCCGGCCCGCAGGGTGTCGTCGATGCGAACCAGGATTTGCTGCGTCACGTGTGTTTGATCCATCGCTTCTTTCAGCAGGTCCCAGCGATGCAGGGTCGCGTCACTCAGGTTAGGCACCGACACCCAGGGTGCTTTGCCGTGGTAGTAACGCTGAAAGCTGATGGCGTAGAGATAATAGTCGACGATCACGAGATCTTCCGCCTGGGCGTGGCCGGCGATCGCGTTCGCCAACAGATCGACATTGGTTAGACGAACGGTGGTAGCCTGATACGCAGTCGGCGCCAGGACCGCGGCGGCCACCGCAATGGAGAGCGATTGCAAGGTGATGGCGGCTGCGCTTTTCCTTAAAATGGTAGAGACGGCCTCAAAGCAAAAGACCGCCGTCGCCATGAGTGGCAAGTAATACCAGAGACTGGTTGCCCATCCGACCCATCGGAAAAAACAAACGTTGGCGGCCAGTGCGACGAGAAGAGTCGTGCCGGCGAAGAGAACAAGGTTCACGTCGGTTGAGTCAAGGTCGGGGCGGGATGACTTCGCAATCAGCAGCCACACCAACGAAAGGCAGACGGCCGTGCCGCAGAGAACCCATAACGCGGCGGCGAGCGAGCCGCCCGAAGCCGTGGCCCGAAATATCATCGCAAAAATCCAGCCCGCGGTGATCGGTGATCGGCACAGTCCGCTCCAGCTTTGGGTCTCGCGAATGATCGCGGCATAGGGCAGGAGAGAAAGCGCCGCGAGAGAGCCGATGCCAATTGTCACCCACATGGTTTTCCACCAGCGGCGATGCACCGTCACGACGACGGCGCCGGCGATCGCGGCAAAAACCAGAAGAGAATTCGAAAAGAGCGATTGAACACTGAGCAAACTCGCGGCCGTGGCGAAAAGGATATGGCGGCCGGACGGACGTTCGCTCACGACTTTCCACAGGCAGCTGATCATCACGATATTGAACAGGCACCCGACGCCGTAAGCGCGCATCGAATCGCCCCAGACGAGCGCGACGGGGCTGAGCCCGAAAAGCAGCAATGCCCAGGTTGGCGGGGATTTCCTGAGCACCCAGGCAGCCAGCCAGATTGCGCCAAGGGTACTGAGACCGATGGCAAAGCCAAGGTGCCGCAAAGCGTGGTCGGTCGCTCCCCATCCGATGGCGTGCCAGAGACGGAGGATGGCGAAGAAAAGGCCTGGCATCGGATCATTAGCCAGAGAGGACCAGGACTCGGCCAGGGTGGGCATCGTCGCGAGGCGAAGGCTACTGATCTCGTCGCGCCAGAGAGGACCGGCGTGTTGCATCACGCTCAAGTGAAGCGCGATCGCCGCAAGCGTGAGCAAGGCGGCGACGGTCCATTCCACGGTGCGGGCGACGCCTCCAAGCCGATTCATTATCCCGGGCTTTAGCATCTTCAATACCGTTAGAGAAGCGTCTAGGGAGAGGCTGGCTGGCGGGTCATTTGATCGCGGAGCTCACGGAATTCAGACTGATTCGGATTCAATCCAATGGCCGTATCGATCTCGCGTTGCGCCGACTCGCGTTGACCGGTCGCGACGAGGGTCTTCGCCATCAGAAAATGGGTCTTGCCATTTTTTGGATCGACTTCGAGGGCATGGCGGAAAAACGACTGGGCCAGTGGATAACGTTGCTCTGCCAAAGCGAGGATGCCTAGGTTGTTGAAAGCGCGCTCATGCCGGGGATCGATCTGCAGAGTGGCTGCGTAGAAGGATTTCGCCTGCGCCGTTTGCCCTTCCACCTGGCGCAGTTCACCAAGGGCGAAATTGAGCTCTGCATTGTCGGGCGCATAAGCAAAGGCCATTTCCAGCTTGCGGTTGGCCACTGTAAAGTTCGTCGCGGCGGCTTCGCGCTGATTCCGGTCGAGCGATTCACGACCCAACTCCAGTGCCTGGATTCCGGAATTGTAGGGATCGAGCGCCCAAAGTGCCGGGCTGGGTTGCGGCCAGGAAACCAGAGTGACCACCAAACCGAGTAGGCAGAGATATATCGCCGCCCGGGAATATTGAGCTAGCACAAGGCTCTGCCAGAACGCCGTCAGTCCGAAGACCGCGCAGACCAGCAATCCCGGCACGATGGGAAGGCGATAACGCTCGGTCACGAAGACCGGCAGGAGCGCGACCATATGCAGAAGGATGGCCGCGATGACCCAGCGGGCGACCGGACTTCGTCGCCAGGCCAACAGCATCCCGGGAATTCCGAATGCGGCCGCCAGCCCGAAGTAGAATCCCGGCAGGATCACGTGGTGCTCGCGCAAGCTCGTGATGATGCTTAGGTCGTCGTAGCGAAAGGCGCTCCAAAAATTACAGAATTTGGTCCGCAACAGGCGCAGCCACTCAGTCGGGTGGCTTGTAATGTAGCTCCGCGCCTTGCTCGACCAAAAGTGCGAGACATCCGAACGTTTAAGGGAATGGCCGGCCGCAGCCTCCGCCGCCGTGATCGAGTCCTGGAGCATAGCGGCCTGGCCCGCATGCAGTCCGGGAGGAAAACGGGGATAGCCGTTCGCGTCCGGATTGTTCCCGATCCAGAAGTTGATTCCGCTGTGAGCGGAAAGGAAAACCGGGTCGCGCGCGACGAAGTAATTGTGGATCCAGCACGGGGAGGTGCCCGCCACGATTCCACATAGAAGCAAGGCGGCGGCAGTTGTCCGGCGCCGCCACGGGGACCCATCCTCCGGCCCCCAAATTTTGAAAGATGCCGCCACCAGCAGAGGGGCCAGGAATAGGATGGTAGCGACTGCCATGGCGGTCACTCCCAGCAGGAGCCCCAGCACGAGAAACTCCGTACGGTTCGGCGCGTTGTCGGTCCGCACGATTCGCCAAACCACCAACCAGAAGACAAAAATGAGCCAGACGGTTGGCATCAGGATGACGGCGAAAGCCTCGGCTGGCACAAAGACTCCCCAGCCCAGTCCAGCCACTAACGCCAGGCCTTCGATCTGCCTGATGGAGAGATCGTTGGGCGTTCTGGATTTAGCGAGAACGCGGATGGCTATTCGATAAATCAGCACAGCGGTCCCGGCTTCGAGCACAGCCTGGAGAAAACCGGGGATAAAAGGGTTGTAACCGAACACCTTGTAGAGCAGCGCCAGGCCATAGGCGTAAAGAGGCAGGCCATAAAAGGCGAGGTGATCAGTGAATTGGCCGGCCAGAATCCGCTGCGCCCAATCATTATAGAAATGCATGTCCCCTTGGGCCGGCAGGAGAAATGGAGACGAGGTGAGCCGAGCCAACGCCAGGACGCGCAGAAGGAAAACGACCCCGAAGAGATAGGCGGCCGGACCGGGGGAATAACGTTTGAGGCGAAGAAAGAGGTTCACGCGCTGGTAACTGTGGCTGGGAAAGCCAGTCGCGGGCCAGCGGCCACGCTGGCGGCCGAGAGAGTCGAGCCGACCCGGAGCGGCCCCCCCCAGCGATTCTAGAAATTGTAAAAACGCCCATCCTTGGCATTAACACTGCTTTAAATGGGGCACGTTCGCGAGGGTATCGCGGACCGCAATCAAACGAAACCAAGGAAAACGAAATAACATGTTAAATAAACTTAATAAACGCCGTGGGGGCTTCACCCTCGTGGAAATCATGATCGTAGTGGCGATCATCGCATTGCTGGCAGCGATTGCCGTTCCGGGGTTCCTGCGGGCGCGCAAACGCTCCCAGGCTACCCGGATTCTGAACGATCTTCGCTTGATCGATTCAGCGGTGGATCAGTATGCGATTGAAACGAACAAGGCCAGCGGCGCGATTGTC
>JBBRDU010000063.1:0-16721 GCA_038203615.1 Chthoniobacterales bacterium | reverse complement strand
GGTGCTCCTACCCGAGGAGTATTACCAGGTGTGGGATTGGAAGACGAGTTCCTACCGATGGGATGAGCGAGGGATGCGCGCCTTCTGCCATGATATCCAGCTGTATCCCTGGGTGCCTACGCTTTACCGAAAGCAGCGGCTATCTCAGTTTAATCTATATGTGGAAGATGCGAAGTCGTGGGGCATGACGCCAGCAAGGGCGCGGGCCTATGGTAGACGAAAGCTTGAGCGGTCGGGGATGGGATATCAGCCGCTCATGGCATTCATGAATGATTCGACAACAGGCGAGGCATCCGTTGTTCCACATTCTCAAGTTTGAAAAAAAGTCGGATTTGCTGGCTAATACGCTGGATAAGCCGAAAAAAACGGCATAATCACATGTTAGGGCGGAAACATACTGGGCCAGCTTGCGAAGAAAGAGATTTGCCTTGCACGAAGAGAATCAAAAAAACAAACTACAGAACGGAAGGACGGTTATGAAACTATTGACCAGTGTCGCGAGTGTGATCGCGTTATGCCCGATCGGGCCAGCCGTCGAGTGTACTTACGCCGCTGCTCATCACCAGTATCGATTCCACACTTTGGATGTTCCGGTCGCACTGGGCGCCGAAACGTCTGCGTTCGGTATCAACAATCTGGGGGTCATCGTGGGTAACTTCGTGACCGTGGACGGGAACTTTGACGGATTCCTCTTCAAGAGCGGCAGCTTCACGGACATGGCGGTCCCCGGCGCCAGCCCCGATGACCGCGGCGCACTGGAAGCCGTGAATGATGCCGGTCTGGCGGTCGGCGACTTCATCGATCCCAATAGCGGCATTCAGCACATGTTCGTCCGGCAACCGCGGGGGGAAATTTCCGTGCTGCCGGATGCGGCTTCTGGCGCGCTGCTGACCGAAGGTCGGGGGATTAACAGTCGAGGCATCATCGTCGGCATTTACCATGATGCGGAAGATAATCGCCACGGTTTCATCCTGCACGACGGTGTTTACACCCGCTACGATTATCCGGATGCATTTAGGACGCTGTTGACCGGAATCGATGATCGCGGCCAGATCATCGGCTTCTGGGTGGACACAAACCGGAATCGACACGGCTTCCTGCTTCAAGACGGGGTCACGACCGCCATCGCGGTCCCCGGCGCTGTCAAAACTACGCCGGCGGGCATCAACAATCGCGGCCAGATAGTCGGTTACTACGACGATGCGAACGGGATTACTCACGGATTCATGCTCGCGCTCGGCGAGTACACCGCGTTCGATTTTCCGGGGGCAGCGAACACCGCGTTGCTCGGGATCAACGATCACGGAATCATTGTCGGAACCTACGATGATTTCTCCCGCGGTCTGGTGGCGACGCCGGACGAATAACTCCCCGCCCAGAATGACGGGCTTCAACGGAAAACGGAGAGAGTCACTGGATGAGGATGTTCTGAGCTACGCCAATGCCACCTAACCAGGCGATGCAGCCACCACTGGCCGCTCCGATGCCTCAGTTCGCTTTATGAAAACACCGCCACTGCAAGCTACGCTCGCTCTCGCCAGCGGTGGCTGATCTTGTGTCTCGTTAGACGACATGTCCCAGTTCACCCCAGGCTCAAATCACATTTCGACGAAGTCTGCCTTCGAGCGATTCTGGATCGGCGGTTTGTTTGGCGCGACGGGGGGATTCTTTTCAGCTTTGCTTTATGGCGATATTGTAGGTGGTGCACTGGTGTTCGCTGCTTTATGCGCAGCGATTGTTGGCGCTGTTTTTTGAAAGTGTGTGTTCGATTGTCTTATCGAGCCTATTAGCCACTTCACATGATTTTTGAGGACCATACTCTTCGTGTCTGCAACGCTTTGTCGCCTAGCCAGACGATGCAGCTAACGGCTACCCGCTGCGTGACCACGTTTTCCAATGATCAAAACACTTCCACTTCGATTGACGCTCGGCGACGGTAGCCGTAGCTGATCTTGTTTTCGTTAGGATTCGGAAGCAGTGAGGCCTGAAGAGGCAGCGTAGAAACTGTTCCCCTCTAGCCCCGCGGCAAGGAGCGGTCGCCGCAGGCGAAGTTCCCAAAAGGAATGTAGGCAAGGTCTTATTAGCGAAGAAGAGTTGGCAGTGGGCCTTGAAATGGCTAAAGGATCATCCCGACTTCCGGCAGAAAGATTATCTCCGTCCGCTTATTAAGCAGCTCGGACAAAGACTGTGCCCCAAATGGCGAACATCCGGCGGGGAAAGCCGGTGATAGATTGTATGAACGGTGTCGCTAGCGTGTTTAACGTAGGCTTTCGTTTCGTAAATCAGATGGTGAGCACGGGCAAGGCGAGTCACAACCGTGACGCGAGTGCTGTGAAAGCACAGGTGCTTCATCTTAATTCGCCGAAAGAAACGAAACCAAGCCTTCGCTGGATACTTCGGCAGCTGAATCAGTGTCGAGCGTTTCTCCTTAATGGCCCGACGAACGAGCGCGCGAAGATCATGATGCAACGGAGCGGCATGAATCTTACCGCCCTTGCCTCGAAAGGTTACCGTGCCGGATTTCAGATCGATGTCTTGCAGCGGGACAGCTGTCTCCGAAAGACGGCAACCCTGCCGCATAGCTACGAGCCAACATTCCCCCATCCAACCGTCCGAATCCAAAAGCTTCGCGCTCGTTCAACACTGCCTCGACCAACGAAAAACAGCCTGAATCGGCTCGGCGGTTCGGTTCCGCCCCCAGCCACCTTCTCAACCTGCTTCAGGTTATTCTGTTTCCGGGCAGGGCCGTTGGCTCAGGCGGCCAGCAAAACGGAATGCTCCACTCGAGCGAGCACGCCACCGAATTTCGGATAAAGAAACTTCGTGACGGGGGCGTAATCGGGTGAAAGGGCGGACACGCGCGTCAGTCCGGCATCGCGCAACCAAGCCAGGGAAGCGCGCAAGAGCAAAGTGCCAAACCCGCGGTTTCGGTATTCCGCCAGGATGCTGGGTCCCACCGCGAAATGTTCGACCACGCCGGCATCCGGGTGCAGCACGGACGCGCCAATAATCCGCTGCCCATGGCGCAAGGCCAGGCACGTCTGCGTCGCCGAGGTCAGAGCCGCGTCGAGGCGCGATTGGATGGTCTGCATGACTTCGCCGATGGCGGGATTCCAAGCCGAGTCGAGCAGGAAAGAACTCGAGAAGACCTTGCGTAAAGCTTTCTCGTCCTCGGTGGTGGCCGGGGATATCTGATAATGCGCCGGCAGCTCGCCAGCCTTCGCGGGAATCCTACCCAGATCCCATGTGAATTGCACCCACTTGAGTCGTTTCATCGCCCTGTCTCCTTCTATGCCACGTGTTTGGACGTGTGCCACATACCAAACGTTCATCGATCTGCCCCTTTTTCAGCGCTTCACTATTGAATTCGTGGGCCGCGCCCGCTTTGCGCGGGTCATTTCGGCCTTGCGGCCGTGGAACTTACAGCGCCTGCACGCTTTTCACCATGTCGTTAAACGAGTGGTAAAGGTCGCGATGCTGCGCGACGCCGCGGCGGAGGACCGGCTTCAGGTTGGCCAGGTCGGCAATGTTAATGATTTGATCGACACTTTGCACAAAGGCGCTCATGGCGTCGTTCGTGGCAAATTTATGGCTGAGCAGCACGACAAAATGTTCGCGCCGGCGGGCATCGCGTCTTTTCGCCATTTCCCGCAGGAGAGGATTCGTCTGCAAGGTTGAGTTCTTAAAGTTCTCGTAAATGATCACCACGTTGTAATTGTAGGTTTTGAGCTTCAAACTCACGTCCTCTTCGAACAGGCCCAGATGGACCTTGTAGGTCATGTCGATCAACTGCGGCACGATGATCTTTTGGAACTGCTGATGATCGACACAGACGAGCGCGGTGTTATCGCCGAGGTCGGCAAAGCTGGGATCGATGTCTTGTTCCATGAGGTCTCCTAGTGGAAGGCGTTGGCCGGCAGATCGAGGCGCAGGCCGGAGTCCAGCTCGGCGTCGATGCCACGCGCTTTTTGGATGAGATCGATGCCACGCGTGACGCGACCCTTGCGGGAAGCATAGAGTTTCGCGGTTTCCTCGCTGATCATACCGCCTTCGTAGGCATTGAGGACCGACTGGTCGAAGGTCATCCAGCCGAACGGCGAGCTCGCCTCGATGATTTCATAGAAGCTGCGATGCTCCCCTTCGCCCAGAGCCACGGTCTCCCGAGTGCGCAGGTTATGACCGAGAATTTCCGTTAACAATTGACGGCCCCCGCTTACTTTCGGGGCCAGACGCTGGCTGATGATGTAGCGCAAGGAGTCGGAGAGGCGGATGCGCAATTGTTTTTCTTCCCCGAGGGAAAACAGGCCGAGAATACGGTTGATGGATTGGCCGGCGTCCACCGTGTGGAGCGTGCTCAGCACAAGGTGACCGGTCTCAGCCGCCATCAGCGCAACCTCGACGGTGGCGCGATCGCGCATCTCACCCACCAGGATGACTTTAGGCGCCTGACGAAGCGCGGCGCGCAGGCCATTCGGGTAGTTATTAAAATCGTGGCCCAGCTCGCGTTGGTTGAAGGTGGCCTTTCGTTTGGGGTGCACGAATTCGATCGGATCCTCCAGTGTGATGACATGGACGGGCTGCGTCTCGTTGATTTCGTTAAGGATGGCAGCCAGCGTCGTAGTCTTGCCGCTGCCGGTGGCGCCGGTGACCAGGACCAAGCCGGTTTTCTCCTTCGCGACCTCGCGGAAAATGGGAGGCAGATGAAGCGTGTCGACGGTTGGGATGTGCGCTTCCAACTTGCGCAGCACGACTGAAAATTTTCCCTGCTGGCGAAAGACACTGACGCGAAAGCGGGCTTCATCGTTGAGGGAATAGCTGCAATCGCACGATCCGCCGGTTAGGTAGTCGTAAATCAAGCGGCGGTTTCCCTGCATGATGGTGAGCGCGATCTGCTCGGTCTGGTAGGGAGTTAAAGCTTCAATCGGTGGGTCAACAAAGACCGGCTTCAGCTCCCCAAAGTCCTCCACCTGCAAGGGGTGACCCACCGAGAAATTGAGATCGGAAATGCCGTCGTAGGTCTTGAGCATGGCGGATAGAATCTTGTCTAAATCTGGAGTTCTCATCTTATTCGTCCGACATATCCGCCGGCGGCTCTTTCAGGAATTGGCGGAATTTCTTTTTATCCGAAGCTTTGTCGTAGGCCTCCTCCGGACTGATCCTCATCCCTCGCAAATGCTCCATGATGGCGTCGTCCAGCGGTTGATTGCCTTTCTTCTTGCCCACCTGGATCATGCCCGGGATCTGGTGGGTCTTGGCTTCGCGCACGAGGTTGGCGATGGCGACATCGACCACCAGGATCTCGAGCGCGGCCACGCGGCCGGGTTTATCGATTCGTTTGAAAAGGTTTTGCGCGATCACACCCTTAAGCGATTCGGCCAGGGTGGCGCGGATTTGGTTCTGCTGATTCGTCGGAAAGACATCAATGATGCGGTCGACTGCCTTGGAGGCGCTCGAAGTGTGCAGGGTCCCGAAAACGAGGTGACCGGTGGCGGCGGCGGTCAGAGCCAGCTCAATCGTCTCGTGGTCACGCAATTCACCGACGAGCAGAATGTCGGGATCCTCGCGCAAGGCGCCGCGCAAAGCAGCCGCGAAGGAGCGCGTATGGACGCCGACTTCCCGATGCTGCACGAGGCAGTTCTGGCTGCGATGGACGAACTCGATGGGATCTTCCACCGTGATGATGTGGTCCTGCCGTTGCAGGTTGGCGTAATCCATCATGGCGGCCAGCGTGGTCGATTTACCGGAACCGGTCGGACCAGTCACAAGGATCAGCCCTTTCTTCAACATGGGAAATTTCTTCAGAACGGGGGGCAGACCGAGGTCCTCCACCGTGAGGACGGTGGACGGAATCAAACGGAAGACGGCCGAGATGCCGTATTTCTGCTGGAAAAAATTGGCGCGATATCGAGCGACGCCCGGAACCTCATACCCGAAGTCGACGTCCGAGGTTTCTTCGAAGGTCTTGATCTTCCCTTCCGGCGCGATCTCATAGACCATCGCCTTCAGCTCATCGTTCTTGAGCGGCGGAAAATCCACGCGGATCAGGTCGCCATTGATGCGGAGCATCGGCGGGTTATTGGTCGAGAGGTGAAGGTCGGACGCCTTCTGTTCCGACATGAGTTTAAAAAAAGCGTCAATCCGCGCCATGGGGTCTCCGCGTTCCGTGAGAAGCTAAATTGATGCCAGAGCGCCCGGTATTGAGCGCGGCTTGTGTTTACCGCGCGGCCTGGCGGCCAGCGTCCAGGGTCGAGCGCACCTGCACGAGGAGCTTTTCGCTCGTGTAAGGCTTGGGGATAAAACCACGCAAACCTTGCGACAACATGGAACTGACTTTGCTTTGCTCCGCGAAACCGCTGCTCAAGACCACGTCGATCCGGGGATTCAACGCGCGCAACTCGTCAAAGACGGCGTCGCCATCCATGATGGGCAGGAAGAAGTCCAGGATGACCAAGGCTATCTTCTTGCCAATGCGCTCGTAAATCTTGAGGGCAGCGAAGCCGTCGTGCACGACGATCACTTTGTAACCCTCGTCGGCTAGCATTCCGGCCGCTAATTCAGCCACTTCTACCTCATCCTCAATGAGAAGGAGGAGTTCCCGATTGCCTTGGGGATTCTTCACCTCAATGTCGGAGGGAAGGGGCGCATTCGCGCTCGCCGAGCTTGATTTGACTACACTATTGGCTCTGGCGACCGCTTCGGTCAATTTGGAAATGGCTTCCTCCACGCGCGGCACCGTCGCGGTCATGGTCGCTTGCGATAGTGCAGGGCGCAGGGGCGGCGGCAGCACTGTGAAAGGAGTGTGGGGGGGAGCCGGAGGCGAGGCGCTGGTCGCCGCGGCCTTCTCCAGGATTTTGGAAGTGACCCGATCGAACAAAGCCTGCGCCGTCTTCGAAGCCAAGTCGACCCGTTCCCCGAGGAGATCGATATAGTTGTTTTCGCCCTTATGGCGGCGAGCCAAATCCGAGTAACGCGAGACCTGCTGCAAAATCGAGTTTAGCTCAGTCGAAGCGCTGGCGATCCACTTTAAGTCTTCGTGGTCAAGAATAAGTTGTTTCGACTCAGTCATTACTTTGCAATCCGGCGAACCAGGTAGAACCCAGGACAGCAGCGCGGGCGATGATGGACGTTCCAACGGTCAGCATAAACAAAAGGAGTTATAAAATCAGCACTCTCCATGCCGTCCCAAGACGGGTGGCCAATGGGTGGTGGGTCGGCATCCAGAGCATGATCAGAGCACTCTTTGTTCCGTTTGCCGAGACGGGTCGTTTCAGCGTTCGGGAAATCCTCCTGACGCGCGCGAAGGAGAGATTACCTTTACGAATGCGCACTTGGCTTCGCGAGGGGTTCTATGTCGGCGCGGGCCTGGCCATGGCGCTGGGTCTTTACCTGACGTGGCTCTGGGGCGCGGAACATCAAGTCCGCCTGCACAGCACCCATTTGCTTGCAGCCGTGGAGAGCAAAAGCTGGTCGAAGTTCGCCACTTTCGTAGCGGACGATTATCAGGATCAATGGGGACAGGATCGAGCGGTTGTCCTGCAAAGAACGCGAGCGTTGTTCCAGTATCTCCGCGGGGTTCGGGTGGCGGTCGGTCCCGCCCTCGTTCAGGCCGGAGATGGCCATGGAAGCTGGCAGGCCCGGATCACGATCGAAGGCGCCGATCAGGAATTGATCGCGCTCTTGAAGGAACGAGTCAACGCTCTTCCCACTCCGTTCACCCTGGAATGGCGCCGTCTCTCGGGCGAGCCCTGGGACTGGAAACTGGTGCGAGTCTCGAATTCAGGACTCGAGATTCCGGCGGGATTCGAGTGAGTCGCGGGGGCCCCCGGCCGATCTATTTCCCGAGGGCGTGTCGCAGTTCGGTTTTGGCCGAGTCGATTTCCTTCTGCGCGTGATTACAGAGCAGAATGGCGCGGAGGCGATCGCCCTGATAATAGCGGCTCACAAACTTTTTCTTGGCGTGCGTCCCCTTCATCTCCACCCGAGTGGGTTGGATGCTGAAATCGCCCACGAAATCCATGCGCAAATCGAACATCTCCGTCCAGAAATACGGGATCTGCTCGTACTTGATGCGCTTCTTACCTGTCATATTGGCGCCAGCCACCAAACCTTGCTCGCGCGCGTTCTCCCAATGCGTCTGGCGCCGCACCCCGCCCATCACGCGATCAGGGTAGAAAGCGAGGTCGCCGACGGCATAAATGCCTTTCTCTTCGGTCTCCAGATATTCCGTGACCGGAGACCCATGCGGTCCGGACAGGGGAGTGTTGCGCACCAGATCCAGGTTGGGCTCGGCTCCGCACGCCACCACCGCCAAGCCCGCTGGCACGCGATTTCCACTCTTCGTCTGGATGTTCCGGAGCACCGTCTTTCCCTCAAATCCGTTTAGACTCTCTCCCATCAACATGGTGACGCCATGTTTCGCGAAGTAATCCGTGAGCCAGGTGCCGAAGTCCGGATCGACGTATCGGTTCAGTAAATACGAACTCCGATGCATGATGCTGACCTTCAGCTTCATCAAGCGAAGGCTCGCGGCCGTCTCGCACGCCAGTAAACCACCACCTATCACCATAACTGTCTTCTCATGGCTACCCATTTCGCGCAGGGCCAGCGCGTCGCGAATCGTCCGCAAATAGATGACATTGCCCAGTCCGACGCCGGCGACCGGCGGACGCATGGGACGGCTGCCCATGGCCAGGCAAGCCTTGTTAAACTCGATGCTCTCGCCGTTCCCCAGGACAGCCACCCGGCGGTCCAGATTAAACTGGGTAACGACTGTGCCCAGCCGCGTCTCGATCTTGTGCGCGGCGTACCAACGATCGTCGAGATGCGCCAGTTTCTTCACCTGTGGCGTCTTCTCCCGCATGAACCCCTTGGAGAGGAGCCAGCGTTTGTAGGGATGAAAAACCTCCGCGCCGATCAGCGTGATGGAACCTCGCTTATCGAATTTTCGAATGCCTTCGCAGGCGCTGGCCCCGCCAATGCCGCCGCCTATGATGAGATAGTCTCGTTGAATCATTTAGGAGGAATGGACCATAAAAAATGGGCTCACACGCTGGCGAGTAAAAACTCAATATTTCGGCATGTTCCGCCATGGCGGGGCCGTGACCTACCCCTAAAGGACGGCCCGGCAAATGAGAATAGAGGCTATAACTCCCATGAGGTCAGCGAGTAAGCCTGCCGGAATGGCATGACGGGTTCGTTTGATCCCGACCGAACCGAAGTAGACCGCCGCTACGTAAAAAGTAGTCTCAGTGCTGCCGTAAATAGTGGCGCCCATCAGGCTGATCAAATTGTCCGGCCCGTGATCGTGCACGAGTTGCGTCAGGAGCGCGAGAGTCCCGCTGCCGCTCAGCGGACGCATCAAGGCGAGCGGCAGCAGGTCGGGCGGAAATTGAAGCGGTTGCAGGACCGGGGTGAGCGCGTGTTGCAAGAGTTCAATTCCGCCCGCGCCTTTGAACATACTGATGGCGACCAGCATGGTGACCAGAAAAGGAATGATGCGAAGAATGACGTTGAAGCCCTCCTTCGCGCCTTCCACAAATTCGTCATACACCTTGATGCCCCGGGCGGCGGCGTAGAGCGGGAAAAAACTGAGCAGAAAAGGAATAGCCAGAAGCGACAAGGCGTTCACGGAACGAACAAAACCATTTTGTGCCGTCGCGCCAGTCGGAAGGTCGAGACCGAAGAGCGATGGAAAAACCATGCGGACAAAGAGCGCGGCGAAGAAAAGACCCAGCGCGACGAGCGACATGATCCCCCACAACGGCAGGCGCGCGCGAAAACCGGTATCCAAGGCAAGCTCGTCGGTTCCCGCGGGCGAGACCGTCGCGGCCGATGAGTCAGCGAGCCGTTCCAAGCCACCCTGATCGGATGCCCGTTCCAGCCGAAACATCGGCAGCTTTTGGAGAAGCTTCACCGCGACAATCGCCACCGTAGCGGCGCACAGCGTTGCCATCAGCGCCGTCCCGACGATCGCGGTCGGACGCTTTGAACCGGACGCCGCCAGGATCGCGATCGCCGTCGTCGGAATAAGTTGAACCGAGGCCGTGTTCAGGGCGAGGAACGTGCACATCGCATTGGTCGCCACGCCGGGCTGGGGGTTCAGGGTTTCGAGGTCGCGCATGGCCCGCAAACCGAGTGGCGTCGCGGCATTGCCCAATCCGAGCATGTTAGCCGCCATGTTCATCAACATCGCGCCCATGGCCGGATGTTCGGCCGGAACATCGGGGAAAAGGCGACGCATGACGGGGCGCAATCCGCGGGCGATGCGCTGAATCAAGCCAGCGCGCTCGGCCAGGCGCATCACGCCCAGCCAGAGCGCCATGATTCCAATCAAACCCAGAGCGATCGTGACGGCGGTCTTGGCGCCATCAAACGCGCCATCCGTTACTTCTTTTAAATGGTTGGTCCAGCCGCCAATCGCGACCGCACAGAGAACCAGTGCCAGCCAGATGTAATTCAGCACTGGGCTCCTATATCAGCCGGCGCGGAAAGGAGCAAAAGGTATCGCGGAGAGAGGGAGAAACTGCGGCGCCCGGATCGAACATCGCGCTCGGAGATCGGGATTGACCCGATCGAGTTCCAAACGTTGTAGAGTTGCTTGTGCCAGGCACCTGTTTATCTGGACAGGCGGTTGACACAACCGCCTCTACAATCTTTTCTTCCCTCGCATCGGCCCCTCGGAATGGGACTCACCCGCCCTCGCCTTCCAGCAGCGTGCCAGCCAGCTTCAAGGCTGACTCGGATTTGCCACCCAGCATCCGTGCGATTTCTTCCCGGCGCGCTTTCCCCTTCACCTCGCGCAACTCCGAATGGGTGCGACCTCCGACCACTTCCTTGGTGACGACAAAATGCAAAGGCGCGGCCGCGGCGACCTGGGGAAGATGCGTGATACAGATGACCTGATGCTCCCCGGCCAGAGTCTTCATCTTGGCCCCGACGGCATGGGCGATTTCTCCTCCCACATTGGCGTCGATCTCATCGAAGATCAGAAGCGGAACGGAGTCGTGCGCCGCCAAAGCCGACTTGATGGCCAGCATCAATCGCGAAATCTCGCCGCTCGAGGCGATGGCCCGAAGTGGCTTGAGCGGTTCGCCCGGGTTGGGCGAGAAGAGCAACTCCACGGCATCCAGTCCGCCGGCCCGCGGCTCGGGCAAGGGAATCAACTGCGCTTCAAACTCGGACTGGCGAAACCCGAGATCGCTTAAATTGCAGCGGACCTGCTCGGAAAGTTTGGGGGCTGTCTTCGTGCGCAGCTTACGCAACGCTTCTCCGTTGCGACTCACACTGCTTCGGGCCGTTTCGATCTCGGCGGTGAGCCTCTCCAACTCGGCATCACGCCCTTCGATCTTGCGCATGCGCTCGGCCGCGCGGTTTCCGAACTCCATCACTTCGGCGATGGAGCTGCCATATTTTCGTTTCAAGGTTTCAAAAACGGAGACACGCTGCTCGAGCGATGCGAGCTGAGCCGGATCCAGATCCAGCTTCTCCGCATAATTGGAAAGGGCGCGCGCGATCTCGGAAAGCTCCACCACGGCGGTCTCGTGACCAGCGACCAGGGGAGACATGGAGCCGTCGATTTTTTCCAATTCCCGGAGAAGCCGTTGCGTTTCGGCCAGCTGCGCGAGCACGGCATCGTCCACTTCAGCCAGGCGTTGCGAAACGCCCGAAGCCAGCTCGATCAGTCGCTTGCTGTGACTGGCCAGTTTGTAGCGGCCTTCGATCTCCGCCTCCTCTTCCGGGTGCAGATTGGCTGAGGTGATCTCGTTGACCTGATGCCGTAACAAATCGAGCTCCTGTTCCCGTGCGGTTTCCGCGGTGTCCAAAGCGGCGTGCTCGGCCTGAAGCGACTGCCATTGGGCAAAGACTTTTTTGTAACTGGCCAGCACATCGCCAGCCCGGGCAAAACTATCCAGCAGCCCCAGTTGTTTCTCGGGCGAAAGCAAAGATTGGTGATCGTGCGGCCCGTGCAGATCGACCAACTCATCGCCCAGCCGCTTCAAGACGGCCAGCGTGGTGGGCGAACCGTTGATAAACTGGCGGTTCGCCCCGCTGGCCGAGATGGAACGCTTGATAATCACTTCGCCCTCGCACGGCTCGATCCCAGCATCCCCAAATTGCGCATTCAGCTTTTGCAGATCGTCACCCGTAAAAACAGCTTCGACCATGCAGGTGTCGGCGCCCGTCCGGATGAAGGATTTGTCGGCGCGCTCGCCCAGCAGCAGTTGCAGCGCACCGATGATGATTGATTTCCCGGCGCCCGTTTCGCCGGTCACGGCAATGAAGCCGGGCCCGACTTCCCACTGTAACTCTTCAACCAGGGCCAGATTCCTGATGCGAAGAAGACTAAGAACGGCGCTCATGGAAAGGTTGAGAGTTGTGGATAGAGAGTTGAGAGTGCCGCGCTTTTGAAGATTTCAAACCCTCAAGACTCAAGTTTCAACTCCCAACTGCTCCTGACCTTTCTGGGCACCGGGACTTCGCAGGGCGTGCCCATGATCGGCTGCGATTGCGACGTCTGCCATTCCGCGGATCGGCGCGACCAGCGTCTGCGCTCTTCCATCTACGTGCAGACCCCGGAATGTTCGTTCGTGGTGGACACCGGCACCGATTTTCGGACGCAGGCCCTGCGCGCGGATATCCGGAAGGTCGACGCGGTCATTTTCACTCATTCACATACGGATCATATCATGGGCTTCGATGATTTGCGGAGGTTCGCTTATCAACGGGGATACATGCCGGTCTACGCGTCGCCGGAGACGATGGCAGATCTCGCGCGCGTTTTCGAATTCGCTTTCAAAGGGCTCAATCCATTCCCGGGATATCTCAAGCCGGAGCCGCATCTCGTGACCGGGCCGTTTCAGCTCGGTCAGACCGACATCACTCCCCTGCCCGTGCCGCACGGGAATTCGATCGTGAACGGATACTTGTTCTCGCGCGCAGGCAAAAAGCTGGTCGCCTACCTGAGTGATTGTAGTGAAGTGCCACCGGAAACTTCGGCGCAGATTAAAGGAGTAAAATTACTCATCATCGACGCGTTACGGCACAAGCCACATCCGACCCACCTGAGCGTGGATCAGGCGCTCGAGGTGGCCGCGCGCGTGCAACCCGAGCACACTTATTTCACCCATGTCTGTCACGAACTGGCCCAGACAGCCGAATCGCAGCTTCCCGCCGGCGCCCATATCGCGTATGACGGGTTGCAGTTACGTTTCTGATGCTTCCGGCGCGGTATTTTATTCTGTTCCTTCTCGTTCTTGCCGGCCTGGCGGGGGGGCAGGCGGCTGAGCCCGCGCTCGCTCCCGCCACCATCGTCGTTTACAACAAAGCAATTCCCGAATCCGCCGCGCTGGCCAAGTTCTATGCGCAACAACGCGACATCCCGCGCGATCATGTCATCGGCCTGATTTGCTCGACCGAGGAAGAAATCAGCCGCGAAGAGTACGACACGACCCTGGCGGAGCCGCTACGCGACATTTTCAAAGAACGAAAATGGTGGATCTTTCGGGAGACGCCGGACAAAGGGGAGGTGGTCGAGAACAGCACGATCCACTTCGTCGCGCTGATCAAAGGGATCCCCTTGAAGATCCGGCCCACCACCACGCCCTACCCGGGCGACGAACCCGGGCCGGGACCGGTCGCAGATCATAACGAGGCTTCCGTCGATTCGGAGCTATCGACCCTGGCCTTCCGGCTCCATCACATTTCGGGTGCGCTCCCGAACCCATATTTCCAGAGCTTCCGCGGCATTGGTGAATTCCAAACCGTCACGCTTCTTCTGGTCTGCCGGCTCGATGGCCCGACCGCGGCCATCGTGCGCCGCGTGATCGTCGATTCCATCGCCGCGGAAAAGAACGGGCTGTGGGGACGCGGTTATGTTGATGCCTCCCACAACGTCGCGAACGGATTCGAGATCGGCGACAAATGGATGGCCGAGATTGTGCAGCAAATGCACAAGGTTGGAATTCCGGTTGTCTACGACGATTTGCCCTCCGTTTTTCCGGATGGATATCCCGTGACCGACTGCTCGTTGTACTACGGATGGTACGCGGGCGGCGTGACCGGACCTTTTGCGCGGCCCGACTTTAAGTTCGTCCCCGGGGCTGTGGCGGTTCACATTCATTCATTTAGCGCCAATACCCTGCGCGATCCCAATGCGAACTGGGTGGCGCCTCTCCTGGCGCACGGCGCCGCGGCCACCATGGGGAATGTTTACGAGCCGTATCTCCAGCTCACCCCGCACTTGGATGTGTTTAACGATCGTTTGCTTCATGGGTTCACCTTTGCCGAAAGCGCTTACATGTCGCTCCACGCCGTCTCCTGGATGTCCACCATCGTGGGAGATCCACTCTACCGCCCTTACGCTTCCTGGCTGCAAATTGAAGCCGGTAAGGAGACGGCCAAAGGAGCGGGCGACTGGAGGTTGTATCATGATTTTGCGGTGAAAAATACTTCCAAGCCGACCGCGGCTTACCGGCAATTAGCGCGACAAGTAGCCGGCCGCGCGCGCAGCGGCGCGATGCTGGAGGATCTTGGGTCGATGGAAGCGCGCGATGGCAACCCGGCCGCAGCCACCAGTTACTATCAGCAGGCGCGGGCAACCTACGCCAAACGAGACGATATTCTGCGCGTCGTGTTGGAAGAAGCCGACGCCTGGATCAAACAAAACAAGGCGAAACGGGCCGTGGATCTGGTGCGCGGCGTTCTGCGAATCATTTCCCCCGACGTCCCGTCGGCCGCGCTCCTGCGCAAAGTGGAACAGGACGCATTGGCGCCCCCTCCTCCTCAACTTCCAAGGGCAATAGTTTCGCCGTCTCGTTAGGGCGAGACTCGGTCGAGACGACTAATCTGTCCTAGTACTTCGACGGCTCGACAAAGTCTCGCCCCACCCTCGAAAATCAGCGGATGATTCCGCGCTGGGTCTGTTCGATAAACTCGACGATTTGCGAAATTTCTTCGGTGACGGGCAATTCTTTCCCAATAGCATCAATGGCCTGCCGCGTGTTGTATTTGGAACGGTAGATCAGGCGGAACGCCTCCTTGATCAGCTTGACGCTCTCGGCCGGGAAGCCGTTGCGCTCCAGTCCGACGAGATTAACCCCGCGAATCTCAGCGGGATTACCGTCCGCGATCATAAACGGGGGAACGTCCTGCACGATTTTGGAACAACCACCGGTGATGGCGAATCGTCCGATCCGGCAAAACTGATGCACCGCAGTCAAGCCACCCATGACGGCGTTGTCTCCCACCTGCACGTGCCCGGCCAGGGTGCCGTTATTGGAGAACACGACATTGTCTCCGACCGTGCAATCATGGCCGATATGACTGTAGGCCAAAAAGTTTCCGCCGTTCCCTATAATGGTTTTTCCCTCGCCGGTCGTGCTCCGGTTTACTGTGACAAACTCGCGAAAGGTATTGTCGCGGCCGATCTCGAGGTAGGTCGGCTCTCCCTGATACTTCAAATCCTGGGTCTGCTGGCCGATGGAACAATAGGCGTAAAATTTGTTCCCTGCTCCCGCCGTCAGGGGGCCTTCCAGCGTGACGTGATGTTGCAACCAGCAATTGGGGCCGAGCACAACGTCGGGGCCAATCACACTGTAGGGCCCGACTGTGGTGCCGGCCCCAATCTCCGCGCGCGAATCAACAATCGCAGTGGCGTGGATCTGCGAATCACTCATTTATCGAGAAAGGTGAACATGAGCTCGCCTTCCGAGACAATCGCATCGTTCACCACGCAGTGACATCTTGCCTTGGCCAACCGGTTCCCGCGGTTTTTGATCACTTCCGCGTGAATGAAAATGGTGTCCCCCGGAAAAACCGGCTTGCGAAATTTAACCCTATCCGCGCTCATGAAATAACCGACGCGACTCGTGGTCTTGGTCAGTTTGAAGAGCAGAATGCTCGCGACCTGGGCCATCGCTTCCACCTGCAGGACACCCGGCATGACGGGGTGACCGGGAAAATGTCCCTGGAAGAACGGCTCGTTAATCGTGACCGTTTTCACGCCGATAATTTTCATGTCGCCTTCAAAACCCACGATCCGATCCACCATGAGAAAGGGGAACCGATGCGGGAGGATCTGCATTACCTGGTCCGATTCGAGCCCGCCTTCGCCCAGGGGCATCGAGCGGGGGGTGGAGATGGCCTTCCTCTTCGAACTCTCCCGCGCCAGCGCGGCCGCGAGTTCGGCATTGACGCCATGCCCCGGCTTGACCGCCACGACGTGGCCGCGAATCCGCTGACCGACCAGCGCCAGGTCGCCGATGATGTCGAGAATCTTGTGCCGCACAAATTCATCCGCGAAACGCAACGGTTCCTTGCTCAAAACCGACTCGCCCCGCACCACGATGGCGTTCTCCAGACTGCCGCCTTTGATCAGATTCTTCTCCATCAGCGGCTGGACATCTTCGTAATAAACAAAAGTGCGCGCCGGCGCGATTTCCTTCTCGAAAATCGCCGGGGTGATTTCCGTGGAAAAGAATTGGGTAAAGCGATTCTCCGGACCGGCCTGCGTGCAGGAGATGCGGAATTTGTCGTCGGGCAACAAAATCAGGATCGAGCCGGTCTTTGACTCGATATGCATTGGCTCGCGCACTTCAAAGACGCGGCGCGGCGACTCCTGGGCAAGAAGACCGGCCTTTTTGATGACCTCGACGTAGGGTTGCGCGCTGCCATCGCCGATGGGCGGTTCGTTCGCATCCATCTCGATAATGGCGTTATCCACC
>JBBRDU010000062.1:0-16947 GCA_038203615.1 Chthoniobacterales bacterium | reverse complement strand
CGCTTATTTTGCAGGGGAAGCTGTCAGCTTCCCATGGGAAGGCAACGCCTTCCCCTACAGAAATTCAATATTGGGGACATGACGAGCATGTCCCTCCGGATTATTTCAGGTCGGCAAACAGGCTGGGCTGTGGTTCCTCGGCGGCGAGGGCGCGCGCGCGTTGCTCGCGTTTTTCCATGATGAACTTGTCGAGAGCGGGATCAACCGGCAGCGGATAGTTGCCGGTGAAACAAGCCAGGCAAAACTCATTCATCTTGCGGCCAGTCGCCCGCACCATGCCTTCCACGTCGAGGTAACCGAGGCTATCCACCCCGAGATATGTGCAGATGTCTTCCATCGTCATCTGGTTGGCGATGAGCTTGTCCGGGTCGGGAAAGTCAATGCCGTAATGACAGGCGAAGCGGTGCGGCGGGCAGCTCACCCGCATATGCACTTCGCGCGCGCCGGCTTCCCGCAGGTTGACCACGCGCGCCCGCGCCGTGGTGCCGCGCACGATCGAATCGTCCACCACTACGACGCGTTTTCCCGCCACCATTTCCTTGATCAAATTCAGTTTCACCCGCACATCGAAATCGCGGATGAGCTGGCTCGGCTGCAAAAAGGTGCGCCCGATGTAGTGGTTCCGCACGAAGGCGTGCGCGTAGGGAATCTTCAATTCCTCGGCGAAACCGAGCGCCGCGTAATTCCCGGAGTCTGGCACAGGCACCACGATGTCGGCTTCCGCCGGAAATTTGCGGGCCAGCTCACGGCCCATCTCGGTGCGAGCCCGGGCCACATTGACGCCGCCAATCATGCTGTCGGGCCGCGAAAAATAGACGTATTCGAACATGCAGAAAGCCGGCTGCTCGTCGCGGAAGGGGTGCTCTGAGCGCAATCCGTTTTCGTCGATGATCAGGACTTCGCCCGGTTCGATTTCGCGGATGAACTCGGCGTGGATCAGGTCGAAGGCGCAGGTTTCGGAAGCCAGGATGTAAGCGCCGTCCAGTTTGCCGAGGGCGAGAGGCCGCCAGCCAAACGGATCGCGCACGGCGATGAGCTCGCGCTCGCTCATGATGAGAAGGGAAAATGCGCCCTCGATGCGACGCAGCGCGCTCAGGACATTCCCGCCATTGGCGGAAGGCTGGGCGAGCAAGTGCAAAATGATCTCGCTGTCAGCGGTCGTTTGAAAAATGGAACCTTTGCGTTCCAACTCGTCCCGCAAAACATCGGCATTAATCAGGTTTCCATTATGGGCAATGGCCATCTGACCGCGCACGCAGTCGACCACGAAGGGTTGCGCATTCTTGATTGTGCTCGTCCCGGTGGTGGAATAGCGCGTGTGACCGAGGGCGCGCATCCCTTTCAATTTCTCCAGTTCGCTCTGGCCGAAGACCTGCGAGACCAGGCCCATGTCCTTGTGCGTGGAAAAAGTGGTGCCGGGCCCGGTGCTCGTGACGATGCCGGCGCTTTCCTGGCCGCGGTGTTGCAGCGCGAAAAGGCCGTAATAGGTGAGAACAGCCGCGTTCGGATGACCGAACACGCCGAAGAGGCCGCATTCGTGCTGGGGGAAGGCGTGCTGGTCCGATAATTCGTCGCCGTCGATCTGATCGGGAGAGACCACACCGAATGATCCACCAGTTTGCGCGTCATTCAATTCATCAGATTTTGCCATGTCGGCTTGCGGCGATGTTCCCAGGGAGGGGCGGTTCACCTGAACCGCCTTTGTCGTGGTCGCCCCCTGAGTGGTTGAAGTCGGCTCCCGCCGCGGCGGGTAAACTGTAGAGTGTCGCCCCACTGACGGATAAGGGGAAGGCGATTGGGGTCAATCGCCCCCACCTGGCACCGGCATGGCTTGACGGTTGGCGTCACAAGCTGGGAAGACGCTCGGTCGCAGAATCGCTCTGGAGGGCGCGCCGGATGGCGTTCCACCATTGGTCGTGCAGATCGGCCACGGGCCACTGGAACGTTTTACCGTTCGCGCGGATGAGCAGGTCTGTCCCTTCGACCCGGCCGATTTGGGAGGCGCTGACGCCAGCGGCCAGCAAGGTTTGCAGCGCTTTTTCCGCATCACCGCCGGCCACGGAAAGGATGATGCGCGACTGCGCCTCGCCGAAGAGCGCAACTGTTTCGCTCTGCGCTGCGTTCGCTGTGTCTCGAGCCGGACGGAGATCACACTGGGCGCCGAGGAGTTTGTCCGGATTGAAACAGCTTTCGGCCAAGGCGACGGCCAGACCGCCTTCGCTGCAATCATGCGCGCTTTTGACCATTCCAGTCCGAATCAAATCCCGCACGGCATTTTGCACGGCGATTTCCTGGGCAAGATCGATGCGCGGAACGGGTCCCTGCTTAAGGCCGTGACAGACTTTGAGAAAGCGGGATCCGCCCAGACCGGGGTGAGCGACCCTGGCTCCTGGTTCCACCAGGATGATCACGTCGCCCGCTTGCTTGAACCATTGCGTGGTAATGTGTCGCTCGTTATCGATCAAGCCCACCATGCCGACGGTCGGGGTGGGATCGACCACTCCGGCGGGGCTCTCATTATATAGTGAGACATTTCCGCCCACCACGGGCGTGGCGAAAGCGCGGCAGGCTTCGGCCAAACCTTCGACTGATTCGCGCAGTTGCCAGAAATTCTCCGGTTTGTAGGGGTTTCCGAAGTTCAGGTTGTCGGTCACGGCGAGCGGGCGGGCGCCCGAGCAGGTCAGATTGCGGGCGGCTTCGGCCACGGCAATTTTGCCGCCCTCGCGCGGGTCGAGCGCGCAGTAGAGCGAATTACAATCGGTCGTGGCGGCCAGGATCTTGTTCGCATATTTGACGTGGAAGACGGCGGCATCGGAGCCTGGCCGAACGATTGTGCCGGTGCGCACGGTGTGATCGTACTGGCGGTAGACCCAGTTTTTGGAAGCGATGGTGGGATCGGCCAGGAGCTGGGGAAGAGCCTGGCGCAGGTCCGTGGCAGACGGATCGTCGAGACGGCGGTCATAGGCCGTGGCGAGAGAAGCGGGGGGCTTTGCTTCCCGGGAATAGAGGGGCGCTTCGTCGGCCAGCGGTTTGGCTGGGATCTCGGCGGCGATGGTGCCGTTGTTTCGCACCCGCATCATGCCGTCATCCGTGACGCGCCCGATTTCCGCGCACGGCACATCCCATTTCTCGAAAATTTCGCGCACGACATTTTCGCAACCGTGTTTGGCGATGATTAACATCCGTTCCTGGGACTCGCTCAGCAGAATCTCGTAAGGGGTCATGCCCGGTTCGCGCTTTGGCACTTTGGCCAGGTCGATCTCCACCCCGCTATCGCCGCGGCTGGCCGTTTCGCAGGTGGAGCAGGTCAAGCCGGCCGCGCCCATGTCTTGAATGCCGGCGACGGCGTCGCGCGAGAGGAGTTCGAGACAGGCTTCGAGCAGGAGCTTTTCCTTAAAAGGATCGCCCACTTGCACGGCGGGCCGGTCTTCGCGCGATTCCTCGGTCAGTTCGCGCGAGGCAAAAGCGGCCCCGGCCAGACCATCGCGGCCGGTCTCGGCGCCGACGTAAAAGACAGGGTTACCCACGCCGCGGGCGGCGCCCCGCGCCAGTTGATCGTGGCGCAGAACGCCGAGGCAGAAAACGTTGACGAGAGGATTGCCTTCGAAACTTTCATCAAAATAGATTTCCCCGCCGATGGTGGGAATTCCGATGCAATTGCCGTAGTGCGCGATGCCGGAGACAACGCCGGTGAAGAGGCGGCGGTTTGTGGCGATGGCGGAATTCTTTTTCGACGGCTCGACAGAGTCTCGCCCCACCGACAGGTCCGTGATCGGGCCGAAGCGCAGAGAGTTCAGACAAAACTCGGGGCGCGCGCCCATCGTAAAGATATCGCGAATGATTCCACCGACGCCGGTGGCGGCGCCCTGGAAAGGCTCGATGGCGCTGGGGTGATTGTGGCTCTCGATCTTGAAAGCGATGGCCCAGCCGTCGCCGATATCGACGACGCCGGCATTTTCTTCGCCGGCTTTCACCAGAATATTGGAGCCGGTCGTGGGAAATTTTTTGAGTTCTTTCCGCGAATTTTTGTAGGAGCAGTGCTCGCTCCACATGACCGAAAAGATGCCGAGCTCGGTAAAATTCGGGTCGCGCCCGAGAATTTTCTGGATGCGCTCGAATTCTTCCGGGGTGAGCCCATGCTTGGCCACAAGGTCAGGCGTTACGGCGGGCTCAGCGGCGGAGTGAGGCATCGAGACGGCACGGTAGCGAATCCGGTGCGGGCCTCAATCTTACAAATCAACAAATTGAGTCGAATAGGAGCCGGGCGGAGGAAGTCTAAGGATGTAACGAGCGAACCGTTTCGATACGGCCGCGTCCTTCCGCAACTACGAAATCGTAACGGAAGGTAACAAAACATAACAGAGGGAATAAAATGAAGAATGTAATGATCGCGCTTGCTTGCGCCTTGGCCGCACCGCTGGCTTTTGGGCAAACGAGCACTACGACTGAACAAACAACGACGACGGCACCGGTTACTCGCACGACTGAAACCACCACCACGGCGGCTGCGCCGGTGGCGCGGACGAGCGAGACGACCACGACCACCACTTACACGGATGGAACGGTCTCCACGTTCGAACCGGGTAAGACGATTGTGGTTCGCCGCACGGGTGTGACGGATCCCGTCACCTACACGCTGGGCAAAACGGTCCACTACGTGAACAAGGCCGGAAAAGAGATCAAAGAACACATGATCCGTCCGGGCGCTCGCGTGCACGTCTATTATGACGGCGCCGGTCAGACCCAGGTCGTGAGTCGCGTGGTCGTCGATGACGACTAGGATTTTGGGATGCGGCCCCTCGGGGCCGTAGGCAAGGAGTAAAGCCGCAGGCTCAAGAGCCTGCGGCTTCTTTTTTGGTAGGGACGGCGCAGCGCGCCGTCCCTACCAGCCACGCCGGGGCGGAAGTTGATTTTCGGGCGTAAATCGCAGAACATGGCGCGTGGCTTTTGATTTAAAGGAGATAATCGCCGCCCGGCTCGGCGAGAACTACCAGCTGCATGAGCGGCACATCAACCGCACCCTGGTGGCGGCACAACGCGTCATCGGATTCGACAAGGTCTACGCGCGGGCCGAAGGCGCCTATCTCTACGACATGGATAACGAGGCCTACCTCGATTTCCTGAGCGGCTACAGTGTTTTCAACATTGGACGCAATCATCCGGTGGTGAAGCAGGCCATCCGCGACGTGCTAGACCTGGATCTGCCCAACATGGTGCAGATGGATTGCTCGCTCCTCAGCGGCTTGCTGGCCGAAGCCATCACAAAAAGGACGCCGCCTCATCTGGATGCCGTCTTCTTCTGTAACTCCGGGACCGAAGCGACCGAGGGCGCGCTCAAGTTTGCGCGCGCCGCCACTGGCCGGAAGCGCGTTATTTCTCTGGAAAGCGCGTTTCACGGGCTCAGCCTGGGAGCCCTTTCCCTGATGGGTTGCGACAGTTTTACGGAAGGTTTCGGCCCGCTTATGGATGAATGGGACACGCGCATCGCCTTGGACGATCTTCCCACCCTTGAGCGGGAGCTGGCCAAACGCGACGTGGCCGCGTTCGTCATCGAGCCGGTGCAGGGAAAGGGATGCAAGACGCCGCAGACGGATTTTTTCGTGCGGGCCCAGGAGCTTTGCCGGAAGCACGGCACCTTGTTCATTTCGGATGAAGTGCAGACCGGGCTCGGGCGGACCGGAAAAATGTTCGGGTTCCAACATTGGAACCTGGAGCCGGACATCATCACCCTGGCCAAGACGTTGAGCGGCGGTTACGTGCCGTGCGGCGCGATCGTGACGCGGCGCGAGATTTACCAGAAGACGTTCAGCCGGATGGATCGTTGCGTGGTGCACTCGACCACGTTTGGCCGTAACAACCTGGCCATGGCCTGCGGACTGGCGGCGCTGGAAGTGATCGACGCGGAAAACCTGGTGGCCAATGCCGAGCGCATGGGCGTGTTGCTCCGACAAAAGATCGATGCGCTGCGCACGAAACATTCCTTCATCAAGGAAGTGCGCGGCAAAGGGCTGATGATCGGAATCGAATTTCACGAACCGACCGAGTTCAAGTTGAAGATGGCCTGGAAGCTCCTGCACAAGGTGGACAAGGTTTTGTTCGCGCAAATGGTCGTGACCCAGATGTTGAGCAAGCATCGCATCCTCACCCAGGTGGCCGGGCACGCCATGGACGTAGTGAAGATTTTGCCGCCCCTCATCATCGGCGAGGCGGAGGTGGATAAATTCGTCAACGCGCTGGACGATGTCCTGTCGGATTGCCGGAAATTTCCGGGCCCCATGTGGGAGATCGGAAATAATTTCGTGCGACACGCTCTCGGATCGAAGCGGGCGGCCCGGGCGCGCCCGACCGTTTCGGCGTAGGCCATTTACCCCTCCGGCGCACCCGCTGGGCGAGTTTTCTCATTGTCGGCTGGGCTAATGGGACATACGCTTCGGCGGGGTCAGTCGCCCCGCCAGACATCACGGAGGATCCATTTATGAGCACTGCTGTGGCCGAAGAAAAAAAAGCGGGGGAAAAGCTGAGCCAGCTCGATCAGCTGAAAAAGTATACCAAAGTGGTGGCAGATACGGGCGACTTCGAGTCGATCAAGGATTTCCAGCCGCAGGATGCGACGACCAATCCGAGTCTGATTTATGCCGCGACCCAGAAGGATAAATACGTCCATCTCCTGGACGAGGTCATCACTGATCGGAAAAATTCGGGGATCACCGGAGCGGAGCAGGTTGAGGATATCATCGAACATCTGCTGGTCCGATTCGGCTGCGAGATTTTGAAGATCGTGCCGGGCCGGGTCTCGACCGAGACCGATGCACGTTACTCTTTCGACACGGAAGGATCCATTTGTAAAGCGCGCCAATTGATGAAGCTCTACAAAGAGCGCGGCATCGGGCCGGACCGTGTGCTGATCAAGATTGCGTCGACCTGGGAAGGCATCAACGCGGCCGAGCAGCTCCAGAAGGAAGGGATTAAATGCAATCTGACGCTGCTCTTTTCGCTGCCGCAGGCGGTGCATTGCGCGGAAGCGAAGGTGCAACTGATTTCGCCTTTTGTCGGCCGGATTTACGATTGGTACAAAGCGGCCAACAAACGCGATTACACCGGCGCGGAAGATCCCGGCGTGCAATCGGTCCGGGAGATCTACACCTATTACAAGAAGTTTGGGCACAAGACGGAAGTGATGGGGGCGAGCTTCCGCAACGTCAGCCAGATCCTGGAGCTGGCTGGTTGCGATGCTCTCACCATCAGCCCCGAACTGATGAAGGACCTCTCCGCTTCGTTCGATGCGGTCGAGCGCAAGCTTCTCCCGGAAGAGGCGAAGACGGCCCAGGTCGACCGGCTCGTGATGGACGAGAAGAAGTTCCGCTGGTTACTCAACGAAAATGCGATGGCGACCGAAAAACTTTCCGAAGGCATTCGCAAATTCGCGGCTGACATCGTGAAGCTGGAGAAAGTCGTTGCGGGCAAAATTAGGTAGGGGACGGTTCACCGAACTGTCCGCGGGTGATTGAGGTCAATCACCCCTACCGGTGCGCTGTGTGGATGGAGCGCGCGGCCCTTCTACCAATGTTCAACGTTGTCCTGATTGAGCCGGAGATTCCGCCCAATACAGGCAACGTGGGCCGGCTCTGTCTGGCCACGAACTCCACCCTGCATCTGGTCAAGCCCTTTGGATTTACCCTGGATGATCGCCAGCTGAAACGCGCCGGGCTCGATTACTGGGAGGAAGTGCAGCTCTCTTTGTGGGAGTCCTTCGGCGATTTACAGGCGGCGCAGGCAGAGACGGCGCGCTATTTCTTTCTGACCACCAAGACAGCGCGCGCCTATTACGAGGTAGCGTTCGCGCCCGGTGATTTTCTGGTTTTCGGTCGCGAAAGCAAGGGCCTTCCGGAAAGATTACTAACGGCTCGTCCGGACCGTTGTCTCACGATTCCGATGCACGGCACGCGCAGCTTGAACCTCGCCACGGCGGTGGGCATCGTTCTCTTCGAAGCGATGCGGCAGCAGCGCTAAGGCTGGAGAAAAACGCGCACGGTGGCCGGCATAGGCAATCCTTGGTTTTTAATGAACCCGGTGCTAAATTAAATGGAGAAGTTCATATTCAATCCATGAGAAGACACCCAATTATGAAATTATTTTTGACCATCATTTGTTGTCTGGCCATCCCCCTGATCACCCCTGGCGCGGATCAGGATCACCCCGGCAAAAAGAAAAAAGGAGAAGCCCAGGGCCAGCAGCAACAGCAGCAAAAACCACCACAGCAGCAGGTCCGCCAATTAAGGACGGGCCGGACGGGCAAGCACGGAGGGGACGGCGCAGGGCAGATGAATGCCGGTCAGCCAGACCATCCCAGAGGCTTGAAGACCAAGCATCGCGATCAGCCGGGCGGCAATCTGGCGGGCGACCAGAACCGCCTGAAAAAAGGCCAGGGTAAGAACCGGCCGGATGGACAGGCCAAGCTTGCCCGAAAAGAAAAATTTCAAACGAAGCATTTCGAGCTGAAGAAGGAACACAAAGCGGATATCGCCAGCGCCAAGTTCGTGAAGGACCGGAGAATCGAGGGAGCCGAAAAATGGCACGGCCAGAAGTATGTCGTTTTCCAGAACTACCATTGCGAATGGCATGACCACTTCTGGTGGACGGAGCATTATCCAAGGGTTGTCCTCGTTTTCGGCGGCTGGTATTATTGGAACGCGGGATACTGGTTTCCGGCCTGGGGCTACGATGCCGGCCAATCGTATTATGCCTATGACGGGCCCATTTACGCCCACCAGGATTTGTCACCGGACCAGGTGGTAGCCAACGTCCAGTCCGCCTTGCAAGAGCAGGGCTATTATTCTGGCGAAGTGGATGGATTACTGGGGCCACTGACTCGCGCCGCGCTGGCCGATTATCAACGGGACCAGGGTCTGGCCACGACCGCCGCGGTGGACGAGCCGACGCTTGATTCTTTGGGGCTGACCTAAGCGGCCGCGGAACGAAGAGCCGTCACGACATCGCGCTTCAGGGGATCATCCTCTGGACGCCCCGGAGGTGCATCCCTACCTGTGGGACGCGAACGATGCCTCGGGGCCAAGCTCCAGCGTTTGTTCAGGTAGAGACTTCTCTCCGGCAGGCGCAGATTTTTTCTGTAGGGGAAGGCGCTGCCTTCCCCGGGAAGCTGGCAGCTCCTGCGAGCGTGGACGCGCGACGACCAGCCGTCGCGCAGTCATGGCGCGGGCAGGAAGAGCGCTGCGGCTGTGACTGTGGCTGTGGATGCGTGTGTTTGGGTCAGCTGCAAATAGCTCATGTAAAGCGGTTTAACGGAATGCTTAACATCCTTGAATAAACGCGCGCGGAGACAGTCTAAATTCTGACGGTTATTTAGGGAAAACTTATGAAAAAACTCATCTATTCAGTATGTATCGGCAGTCTCGCGCTGGCAGTCAGCGGACAGGCTGCAAACAATAACGACCAGACCCCCCGGGGGCGCAGGGCGCAAAGGGCGCAAAGCACTCAAGCGGCTACGGTCCAAACGAACCACTCGGCTCAGGCGAATGTTCGCCGAAATTCGAACGGGCCTCGTTTTCAACAACGCTCATTCAACGCGACCCGCAACAACTCGGGGGCCATGCATCAAAACCGGTTCCGCAACGCCAACACTTCGGTGTCGCCGCGTCACCGGGATTTTGATCAAACCCGTGTGCGGCGCAGCACCGTGAGAAAGGGCGGCGATGTGAATCGCTCCCGCAACGTAACGATGGACCGGTCGCGAAACTTCGACGGGCGTAACCGCAATCGCGAGTTGAATCGTCAGAGCAATGTGACGATCAATCGCCAGCGGAACGTGACCGTGAACAACAACTGGCGCGGCTCCCGCTTCAGCGGCCAGCAGTACTCGGCCTTCCGGAATTATCATCGGGAATTCCACGATCAGATCTGGTGGAGAAGTCATTACACCCGCATCATTTTCGTGAGTGGCGGGTGTTACTTCTGGAACAGTGGTTATTGGTACCCGGCCTGGGGCTACAATCCCGGATATTCCTATCCCTATGACGGCCCGATCTACGGTTACAACAATCTTAATCCTGACCAGGTGGTCGTGAATGTGCAGGCTCAATTGCAGCGGGATGGATACTACTCCGGCCCGGTCGATGGAGAGCTTGGACCGATGACGCGGCAGGCCATCGCTGATTTCCAAGCCGATCACGGTTTGGCGATCACCTCGGCGGTTGATCAGCCGACGCTGGCCACCCTCGGGTTAGTCTAACAAGTTAAATTGGCTAAAGAGCCGCACGGTGGAAACATCGTGCGGCTCTTTCTTTTTCCGGCGGAATGGGAAGGTGAACCACCGGCGGGACCTTTGGTGGCCGGCACAGAGCCCATGTGAAAACTCAGGCAAAGCCGCAACTCGAGGTCGGTTTCCGGGTTAAATAATTAAATCCGACAAAGGTTCCAAGATCGTAAGCCATGACAAATTTAAATCGATGAAACCTCTTTCCATTTTTATTGGCGGCATGGCCATCGTTTCCATGGCGCGGGCCGAGCCGTTCGATCTGAACAAGCCTCACAAGGGAAAACAGGCGCAGACGCCGACAACCGTAGCGCCCAGGGTGCAGACGGGCGCGAACGCCCGGTTCTACGGTAACCGCAACGTCCCGCGGGGCTCGCTCTCCGGGAATGCCGGCGTCAATGCGAATGTTAATGCCAACGCTCGTCTCCTTCGCCCGGCCCATCGCCAGGAGCGTTTGAACGCGGGCAACCTTTCCAACTCCAAAGTCGAGAGCGTGAAGTTCCGGGCCAATAACCACGTCGTCGGCAGCGAGAAGTGGCAGGGACAAAAGTACGCGGCCTTCCGCAGTTATCACGCGCAATGGCACGACCACGGTTGGTGGCGGCATCATCACACCCGCATCATTCTCATTTCCGGCGGGTGGTATTATTGGGATGCGGGCTGGTGGTATCCGGCCTGGGGCTACGACCCTGTTTACTGCTATTATCCGTATGATGGCCCGATCTACGCCTACAACGATCTGCCTCCCGACGAGGTGATTGCCGATGTGCAATCGTCCCTCCAGGAGCAAGGTTATTACACGGGCGAGATTGACGGCCTGCTCGGTCCGCTGACCCGCGCGGCTCTGGCCGATTATCAACGTGACCACGGTCTTTATATGACGGCTGCGATTGACCAGCCGACTTTGGCTTCGCTGGGGATGGGATAAAGGGCCCCACGACGGAGAGCCGCCACGACCGATGCGTGGCGGCTTTTTTGTGCAGCGGGGGAGCGCACGCTTTCAGCGTGCATGAGCCGGCTTCAAGCCGGCGCACTTTTAGAATCCCGGCAAGATGCCGGAATAAGCACGCTGGAAGCGTGCGCTCCCCCGTTGCGAAAATTCGCAATTCGTCGTGAATCCTGTAAATCGTGACTAATGCCCATTTCGACGAACGCTCAACCTCAGCTGGTGGCGCGCGATCTCCATCGCTCGTTCAAGATTGCGTCACGCCGGATTGAAGTGCTGCGGGGAGTGTCGCTCGAGATCAGGCAAGGCGAGGCCGTCTTTCTGTGCGGTGCTTCCGGCGCGGGCAAAACGACGTTGCTTTATACGCTTTCCGGTCTGGAACGGCCGGACTCCGGCGTGGTCGAGTTCGAAGGCACGCAACTTTACAGCGGCAGTTCCTCCGGGCAGTCCCGTTTTCGCAATCGCAAGATGGGTTTTGTTTTTCAGGGCTATTTTCTTTTGCCCGAGCTGACGGCGCTGGAGAACGTTTCGCTGCCGGGGATGATCGGCGGACGGGCCGCGCGCGAAGCGGCGGCGGCGAGTTTAAGCGCGGTCGGGTTGGGCGATCGCATGCAGCATCTGCCCTCCGAGTTATCGGGGGGCGAACAACAGCGCGTAGCGATCGCGCGCGCCCTGACCAACGATCCCGACATCATCTTCGCGGACGAGCCGACCGGAAACCTCGATTCGAAAACTGGCGACACGATAGTGGATCTGCTTTTGCAACTGGCGCGCGACCGGAACAAGACCCTGCTCGTGGTGACGCATGACAACCGGCTGGCTACGCGGGGGAACCGCCAATTGCAAATGACGGACGGCCAGCTGGAGTGAGATGGAGGCGGCGCGGAGATCGCTCGGGCTGGTCCGCCTCGGGCACGGTTCTTACTTTGTCTCTTGAATTGCGCGGGAAACACCCGAGATTTTTTGTGCGCTTATGAAAACCTCTAATACGGGCGGGATCGTGATCGACGAACCACAGACAGAAGCAGTCACGGCCAAGGCAGCAGTGAAGCCGGCCGTTGAAACGCCTTCAGCCGGCGCCCACGTGGCGGCCAGGGCAGCCAGAATTTACATCGACGGAAAATTTTACGACGAAGGCGAGGCCAAGGTTTCCGTCTTCGATCATGGCCTGCTCTACGGGGATGGCGTGTTCGAGGGAATTCGTTTCTATAATGGCCGGGTTTTTCGGCTGGAGGAACATCTCGAAAGACTGTGGGATTCGGCGCGCTCCATTTGCCTGGAGATGCCCATGTCCATGCCCGAGATGACGGAGGCCTTGCTTGAGACGATCCGGCAGAATGATCTGCGCGATGGTTATATTCGGCTGATCGTGACGCGCGGGGTGGGAAATCTGGGATTGAATCCGACGCAATGTAAGCGGCCCAGCGTCATTATCATCGCGGCCACTATCGCGCTCTATTCGGCGGAGATGTACCAGAAAGGGCTGACGGTCGTGACCTGTGCGACGCGGCGGACCAATCCGGGCGCGCTCAATCCGGCGGTCAAATCACTCAACTATTTGAATAACGTGATGGCGCGGATCGAGGCGAACCTGGCCGGGGCGGATGAAGCTCTCATGTTGAACGACCAGGGGAACGTGGCGGAATGCACGGCGGACAATATTTTCGTGACCAAACACGGTCACATCTTTACGCCACCGATCAGCGCGGGCGCGCTGCGCGGCATCACGCGCGCGGTCGTCTTCCAGATCGCGGCCGAGCTCGGCCTCAAGATTACGGAAACCGACATCACGCGGCACGACGTCTTTGTGGCGGAGGAATGTTTTCTGACGGGCACGGCGGCCGAATTGATCCCGGTGATCAAGGCGGATGGACGAATCATTGGAACGGGGAAACCCGGGCCGATCAGCACGCGGATGATCGCGCGGTTTCGCGAGATCACCCGTGAAACGGGGACACCGATCTATAAATAATTGAAGAAAATGGACCGGCGCGGAAGGTGCTCAGCCAACGAGACGGTTGAATGATTCTGCGGATGAGAGGTCTAATCTTACACAAATGTTGTGCGACGTTTGCAAATGTAATGACGCCACCGTCTTCCTGACCCAGATCCTCGAGGGCAAGATGCAGAAGGTGAATCTCTGCGATGCCTGCTCGAAGGAAAAAGGGGTGCAGGATCCGACCGGCTTTGCCCTGGCCGATTTGCTCTTGGGCATCGGCGCGGCCGAGGAAATTGAGAAGGGCGCGAGCACCCAGAAGTGCCCGGTCTGCGGCTATACCCAGGCTGATTTTAAGAAGACCGGGCGGCTCGGGTGCAGCACATGCTATGAAACTTTTCTGGAAGGATTGAGCACGCTGTTAAAGGCCATGCATAAAGGCACCGAGCATGTCGGCAAGTTGCCGCAGCACGCCCATCGCGCGATGGAACTGACCGACCGCATGCGCAGCCTCACGGAGAGCCTGGAGAAGGCCGTGGCCGAAGAAAATTACGAAAGCGCCGCGACCTTGCGCGATCAGATCCGGCAACTGGAACACGAGATGGCGAGTTAAGGCTGTGCGATGAAATTCTCCAATGTCATGTCCACGGGGGGGGAATGGCTACGCGGTGAAGGGCCGCATCATCAGATCGTCATCAGCAGCCGGGTGCGACTGGCTCGTAATTTGCGCGACCGCGCCTTTCCCGGCTGGGGCAAAAAACCGGCGCGCATCGAAGTGCTCGAGCTGATTCGGCCCCGCGTGGAAGAACTTCCGGAGATGCAGGATTCTTTCTCGGAACTGCTGCAGGATCTCTCCTCGCTGGAAAAGCAGGTTCTGGTGGAGCGCCATTTGATCAGCCGCGAACATGCGGCCAAGGGCGTGGGCAGCGCGGTCGTGATGAATCGCCGCCAAACGCTCAGCATCATGATCAATGAAGAGGACCATCTGCGCATGCAGTCCATCCGATCGGGCCTGCAATTGAAACAAGCTTTTAAGCTGGTCGACAAAGTGGACAGCGCGCTGGAGGGGAAACTGGATTTCGCCTACGATAACAAACTGGGCTACCTCACCGCCTGTCCGACCAACGTCGGCACCGGCATGCGCGCCTCCGCCATGCTTCATTTGCCTGGCCTCGTTCTGAGCGAATTGATCAACCAGGTCATCCAGGCCGTCAGCAAAATCGGATTGGCCGTGCGCGGGTTGTATGGAGAAGGGACCGAAGCGATGGGGAATCTTTTTCAGATTTCCAATCAGACCACGCTCGGAGAAAAAGAGGACGAGATCATCGCGCGCCTGAGCAAAGTGATTGAGACCATCATCGACAAGGAACACGACGCGCGCCAGGTGTTGATCCAAAAGAAATCGAACACGCTCTGGGATCAGATTGGACGGGCTTACGGGATCCTGACCTATGCGCATGCCATGACCTCGAAAGAGGCGCTCAACCTCTTGTCCATTATCAAGCTGGGCGTCGATTTGGGCGCGTTCCCGGAAGATCGTCGTCTCCCCGTCGATGAATTGTTCATCGATACGCAGCCGGCTCACTTGCAGAAAAGCTCCCAGCAAAAACTGAATGCCGAAGAACGGGATCATCTGCGCGCGCAAATTATTCGCGAGCGTTTGAAAGTGTTCCCTAAACCTGATATTAGTAGACTGGTGAGGGAGTCCGGCAATGGTGCCGCTGCCTCTCCATCGAACGATGAATAATTTCACTCCGCGCGCCCAACAGGTCCTGGCGCTAGCTCGCAAGGAAGCCGATCGGTTCAATCATAACTACGTCGGGACGGAGCATCTTTTGCTCGGCCTGATCAAGCTGGGCCAGGGCGTGGCTGTCAATGTCCTGCAAAAGATGGGGCTCGATCTCGAGACCGTCCGGATGGAAGTGGAAAAGCAAGTCGGCTCCGGCCCCGAGACCAAGATGGTCGGGAACATCCCTTACACCCCGCGGGTCAAGAAGGTGCTGGCCCTGGCCGGCAAGGAAGCCAAGGCCCTCAATCATTCCTACGTGGGAACCGAGCATATCCTGCTGGGTTTGCTGCGCGAAGGCGAAGGGGTGGCCGCGCGTGTCTTAAAGAGCCTCGAAGTCGATATCGAACGGACGCGCAACGAGATCCTCAAGGAACTCGATCCGAACTTCACCCCGCCGGAAGCGGAAGCAGAGCCGGGTGAGCCGGCCTCCAAAAAGGATGTCAAGACACCAGCCCTGCGCGCCTTTGGTCGCGACCTGACCGAGCTGGCCAAGAAAGGCGAACTCGATCCCGTCATCGGACGTCGCAATGAAATCGAGCGCGTCGTCCAGATCCTCTGCCGCCGCACCAAGAACAATCCTGTGTTGATTGGCGAGGCCGGCGTGGGCAAGACCGCCATCGCGGAAGGATTGGCCCAGGAAATTGCCAACGGCAACATTCCTGAATTATTGCGCGATAAGCGAGTGGTCACGCTCGACTTGGCGCTGATGGTCGCGGGCACCAAATATCGCGGACAATTTGAAGAGCGCATCAAGGCCGTCATGGACGAGATTCGCCGCTCTAAGAACGTCATTCTCTTTATTGATGAGCTGCACACGATTGTGGGAGCCGGCTCGGCCGAAGGCGCGATGGACGCTTCCAACATTATTAAACCGGCCCTCAGCCGGGGTGAGCTGCAATGCGTCGGTGCCACCACCATGAACGAGTACCGCAAGTACATAGAGAAGGATGCGGCACTGGAACGTCGCTTCCAGACGGTCAAAGTGGACGCGCCCACGGTGGACGAAGCGATTGAGATTCTGAAGGGGCTTCGCCCGAAATACGAAGCGCATCACAAGGCCAAGCTGACGGATGAGGCGCTCGAAACCGCGGTCAAATTGTCCGATCGCTACATCACTGGCCGGTTTCTGCCCGACAAGGCGATTGACGTGATGGATGAGGCTGGGTCCCGCGCCCGGATCAATGCCATGACCCGGCCGCCGGACGTCAAGGAGATCGAGAAAGAGATCGAAGAGATCCGGGTGGAGAAAGAGGCGGCCATCAAAGCGCAGGATTTCGAAAAAGCCGCTGCGCTGCGGGATCGGGAGAAGCAGACGAAGGAAAAGCTCGACACCATTTTAGCCAAGTGGCGCGAAGAACGGGAAGAGAAGGAAGTGCTCGTGACGGGAGACGACATGATGCACATCGTCTCGAAGGTGACGGGCGTTCCGTTACAGCGCATGGAGCAGCGGGAAACCGAGAAGCTTCTCAAGATGGAGGAGGAGCTAAGGGGGAAGGTCATCGGGCAGGACGAAGCCGTTACCGCCATTTCGAAAGCGTTGCGCCGGAGCCGGGCTGACCTGAAGGATCCGCGCCGCCCCATTGGCTCGTTCATTTTCCTCGGCCCGACTGGGGTGGGGAAAACCTTCCTGGCCCAGAAACTGGCCGAGTTCATGTTTGGCGATCGCGATGCCCTCATTCAGATCGACATGTCTGAGTACATGGAAAAGTTCACGGCCTCGCGCCTGATCGGTTCGCCTCCCGGCTACGTTGGCTACGAAGAAGGGGGCCAGCTTTCCGAAGCGGTCCGGCGCCGGCCCTATGCCGTGGTTTTGTTCGATGAGATTGAGAAGGCGCACCCGGACGTGATGCATCTGCTTCTGCAGATCCTGGAAGATGGCAAAATTACGGATTCGTTAGGCCGAAAGATCGATTTTCGCAACACCATCATCATCATGACCTCCAATGTGGGGGCCGAGCTGATCAAGCGCCAGACCACCATGGGCTTCGGCGCGCCCCGCGATGAAG
>JBBRDU010000061.1:0-17235 GCA_038203615.1 Chthoniobacterales bacterium | reverse complement strand
ACACGCGGTAGAGCTTTTTTTCCTATGGGCTGGGTTAACGCCAGCTGTAGGGGGGCGTCAGGGTGGCGAGGGGCAAAACCTGATTCCGGCTGGGGGGGGCGGGTTGGGACGCCGCCGCGCCGCGTCCCTACCCTTCCTCTCTCGGCCGCCAGCGCGTAAAGTAACGCCATGGATGCGCGCGATGATCTCTTCGACGACGCCAATGGCGACCTGGCCATTGGCGAGTTGGAATCGGCCGTGGAAAAATACCGGCGTTGCGTCGAGCTCGACCCCTCGTTCTTCGACGGCTGGCACGCGCTCGGGATGGCCCTGATGAAGATCAGTCGGTTCCCCGAGGCGATCGAGGCGGGCAAAAAAGCAACGGAACTTCGTCCCAACGATCAGATTGGTTGGACGAGTCTGTCGCTCTTCTACAATCGCAACGGCGATATCAAGGAAGCGGAAGCGGCCGGGACCAAGGCGAAGATCCTCTCCTGGGGTGGAAAGATCGTGAAAGAAGGGAGTTAGAAGCCCCTCGCGCTGGGCGTTTCAGGCCAATGCGCTCCTTGCCTGGATAATATATGCATCTGGGGCGAGGGAGCCGGCGAATGTCTCGGCATGCCCACCGTTCGTCGGACACTCCGTCCGTTTTGCCTTTGCCTTTTCTCTCTTTTGCTTTTGCTCTCGCTTCAGACGGGACAGGCGAAAACTGAGCGGGATCCGTCCGACCCGCTCTCAGAGACCGACCGACTCGCCCTCATCCTGGCGCCTCAACCCGGAAAGGATCCGCTCGATCGCGAACTAGCCCGCCTTCAGGATAAGATTCGCGCCAATCGTGCGGCCAAACCGCAAATCCTCCAGTTGGGCTGGATCTTCGTTTCCAAAGCCCGCATGACGGGCGATCCCGGTTACTACAAGATGGCAGAGGAATGCGCGCAACTCTCCGGGGACGAGAGCGCTTCGCTCCTCCTGCGTGGCCATATTGATCACGCCTTGCATCGCTTCGCCGAGGCCGAGGCCGTGGCGCAGCGGCTCGTCACGGAAAAGAATCCGGGATGGCAGGCCTATGCACTTTTGGGGGACGCGCTCATGGAGCAGGGAAAATTGACCGAGGCGATTCCGGTTTACCAGCGCATGATCGATCTTCGTCCCTGTCTGCAAACTTATGCGCGGGTCGCCCATCTACGCTGGTTGAAGGGCGATCTGTCCGGTGCGGAAGAGCTGATGAGACTGGCGGTGGAAGCGGGAAGCAGCCGCGACCCGGAGCCCGCCGCCTGGGCTTACACCCGTCTGGCTCTCTATCAGCTCCAGGCACATGAGACAAAAAAAGCCAGCTGGTCCGTCGATCGCGCTTTGGAGTTTGTGAAAAATTATGCAGCGGCCATGGCTCTCCGCTCCAAGCTGGAGGTGGAACGCGGTCAGCCTGCTGCGGCGGTCGATTCCCTTCGTATCGCTGTCGCCCAAGTTCCGCTTCCCGAATATCAGTGGGCTTTGATCGATGCGGCCGAGCTGGCCGGCGATCACGATCTTGTCGCTAAAACGGAACAAGCGCTGCAGACACGCGGCGCCAGCGAAGATCCGCGCAGTTTTGCCTTATACCTGGCCAGTCACCAGAAAGATCCAGCTTTAGCGTTTCGCCTGGCCGAAGAAGAACTTTCCACTCGCCGCGACGTCCTCAGTTATGACGCGGTTGCCTGGACTGCATTGGCAGCGGGACGCGTTGAGGAAGCCAGTGAAAATATGAAATGCGCTCTGGCCGAAGGCACGAGCGACGCCCGGCTCTTTTATCACGCCGGCAAGATTGCGGCTGCCAACGGCTCAAAGAAAGAAGCCATTGGCTGGATTAAGCGCGCCGCCGGTTTGCAACAAATGCTCCTTCCCTCCGAAAAATCCGATCTGGCCGCGCAGGCCAGCAACTTAGGCGTCTCACTGGCCGCAGAATCAGTGCAAACAACCAAACTGAAAATGGCCCAAACGGCCTCCCGTAAAAGATAGATATGAAAAAAAGAAAAACTCCAACGCAAATAACCGTCATGGCTTGTGCCGTGGCCTCGCTGCTGGCCTGGCCCGCACCGGTCCACGCCTCGAGCCACATGGACGCCCCCCTCATCGTTCTTGATCCCGCCGCCAACACGACAGACGTGTACGCTTTTCGCAGCAATGATGCGAATGGCGCCCCCTACCTGACTGTGGCGCTGGCCGTGTATCCCTTCGAGGAACCCGGTATCGGTCCGAACAAGTATAACTTCGACGACAACGTCCTCTACGAGATCCACGTCGCAACAGGCGCGGACGTAGCCGCTGGTGTGCCCACCGTTTCCTACGGGTTTAAGTTCATCACGTCATACAAAAACACGAACACCATTCTTCAATCCTACCTGGGACGAGTGGATAACGTGGATGACGCGCATCAAAATCTGACCCAGCGCTACACCGTCACTAAAACAGTCGGCCCCAGTTCTGCGCCGGTAACCCTGTTCAGCAATGTCCTGGTCCCGCCGAACAATCAAGGATTGCTTACGCCCTACTACAATCAGAACGACAACGGCGACAGGCCGGCTCGCGAAGGCGTTGCCTTAACGGGTCAGCTGGATCGCTATACGACTCAGACGATCGTCTCCAATCCAACTGGATATCAGGTTTTCGCGGGCCAGCGCGATGACGGTTTTTATGCCGACATCCAGAGCATCTTCGATTTGGACTTTTCCTTTTCGGGTCCGAACAAGCCATTTGACAGCCAAGGCGGATTCAATGTTCACACCATCGTACTGAACATTCCGCTGTCGGATATCGGCGGCACGAACCAAGTGGTCGGCGTTTACGCCAGCACCAGCCGGGCCAAGGTCCAAGTGTTGCAAAACCCCGGTCATGGCAAACAAGCCAAGCCGATGACCAGCGGAAACACGGTTCAGGTGGCTCGCCAGGGCAATCCGCTCTTCAACGAGGCGTTTGTCGCAATCAAGGACAAGGATCTCTACGGGCAGACCGCTCCTTCGACGGACACCAACACGTTTAAGGCGTATGCGCTCAATCCTGAGCTGGCCGCCGCCTTGGGCTTGGATGCGAATCACTCGACCAACCGCACGGACCTGGCCGGGATTTTCATTCCGGACCTGATCAAGGTCGATCTCTCCACAGGCCCCGCGCGTTTGGCCGGTGGCAGTAACAGCAACGCCGGTGCTGCCCCCAACGATGCGGGCTTTAACCGCCTCGGCATCTTCGGTGGTGGCCCTAACCAGGCTGGCGGGCCCGCGCCCGACGTCCTGCACAGCACCGTGCAGACTGGGTTCCTGAACAACGGAACATTGCCCGGTGGCTGGCCTAACGGACGCCGCTTCGGTGACGACGTGGTCGACATCGCGGTTCTCGCGTTGCTCAGCGACCTGCGCAACCCCGCTTCGCCGACCCTCGCGCAAGCGCCGGCCGATCCTGGCATCGACAAGGTCGATCATAACGACATTGGCTACAATAAGGTGTTCCCGTATTCGGCTACGCCCTTGAACGGCCGGTCGCACTCGCACCACTAAGAGCCTTCCCCTCAACCCTTGCACCGCCGGCACCGTCGCACCTCGACGGAGTTCGGCGGTGCAAGCTGTGGGGAATCATTTCGTGAGCATGCGCGCATTTCTTTTCAGCATCGCGGTCGCGTTCGCCTTCATCACATCCGCGTTGGCTCATGACCCCGGCCTCAGCTCGGCCACGGTTACGGTGGCGAAAGACGGTCTGCACGCCGTTGTTATCTTTAACCCAAGAGATCTGTCGATCCTCACTCCTGACGGGGTGAATGCCTATCCCGCTCTGGCCCCTCAAATCCTGCAGGTGCAACGGGAAGGAAAAGTTTTGGCCGCACGCCTTCAGGGCGTCACGACCGATGCGAATCAAAACGTCATTTTCAAAATCGATTACGCGAAGTCTGGAGCTGGTCTTCTCCAGTTTGCCTCGGGCGTGCTGGAACGCCTGCCCTTTGGACATCGCCAATTCTTAACAATTCAAGACACCTCCGGCCAAACGATCGGAAGTCATTTACTGAGCGCACGCGACAATGGATTCAGCGTGACCCTGGCGGCTGCTTTCGTCCCGGCTCAGTCGAGCCGATTCGTTGAGTTTCTTCTCCTCGGTATCCGTCACATCCTGACTGGATACGATCATCTTCTTTTTCTTTTTGGATTGCTCATCGTATCGCGGAACGCGCGCTCCGCTGCTCTGCTTATCACGTGTTTTACCGGGGCCCATTCGCTCACTCTGGCCCTCTCCACCTTTAACCTGGTCAATCTGCAGAGCCGCTTTGTCGAGTCAGCCATCGCCGCCTCGATCGTTTACGTCGGCCTCGAGAATCTTTACCGCGGGAGGAACCTCGATTACCGCTGGCTCCTGACGTTTCTCTTTGGACTGGTGCATGGCCTTGGTTTCGCCAGCGTTCTGCGCGAAATGAATGTGGCTCAGGGCGGAATCAAGGCCGTCATCCCCTTGCTTGCTTTCAACTCAGGCGTGGAGCTTGGTCAGCTCAGCATCGCGGTATTGGTTCTCCCCCTCATCTGGAAGATGCGCAAGCACGACACGTTTTTCCGCATCGCGGTTCCCGCCTGCTCCCTCCTGATCGCACTGGCGGGGGGCTACTGGTTCTTCCAGCGCATCCTCCAAGCCTGAGCGTGCCCGCGTTTTACCAAATATTCACCCGTTTGTCGGCTGCCCGAACCATCGGACTTCCTTCCGGCAAACTGAAGGCGTTTTGGAACTCCGGTAGATTGGAGAGCGGACCGATCACCCGGTAATGGGCCGGCGAGTGCGGATCCGTGTTGAGCCGCAGCTTCAAATCTTCGTCCCGCTGCTTGGCCCGCCAGATTTGGGCGAAGGCCAGGAAAAATCGCTGGTCCGGAGTGAGTCCGTCGATTTTATCCTGCGGCTTGCCGGCCGTGGCTTTCTTGAATGCGGCGTAGGCGATCTTCAATCCGCCGAGGTCCGCGATATTCTCTCCCTGCGTCAAATCACCGTTGATATGCAAACCGGGGAGCGGCTCGTATTCGCTGTATTGCTTAACGATGGCTTTGGAACGTTCCTCGAACTTCGCCTTCGAATCGGCCGACCACCAATCCCGCAGATTCCCCACCGCGTCGTACTGCCGGCCTTCGTCGTCGAAGCCGTGTGTCATTTCATGGCCGATGACCGCGCCGATCCCTCCGTAATTGATGGCGTCATCCGCGCTGGCAAAGAAGAAAGGCGGTTGCAGAATCCCGGCCGGGAACACGATTTCATTCATGTTCGGGTTGTAATAGGCGTTCACGGTCGGCGGCGTCATTCCCCATTCCGAGCGGTCGACCGGTTTGCCGATTTTGTTCAGGTCGCGTTTGACCTCGAAGTTTTCCGCCCGAATCGCGTTCAAGACAAAAGGTCCGCGATCGATCTGTAGCGTCGAATAATCGCGCCACTTGTCCGGATAACCGATCTTCACCTGGAACGCCGCCAGCTTCTTCAATGCTTCCTGCTTGGTCGGCTCATCCATCCACTCCAGCGTCTTGATCCGATCGGCCAGCGCCGACTTCAGGTTGTTAATCATCTCCAGCGCGCGCGCCTTCGCTTCGGGCGGGAAGTTCTCCGCCACATAGAGTTTACCCAGCGCCTCGCCCACCGCCCCGTCGGTCGAAATAACGACCCGCTTCCAGCGCGGTTTGATTTGCTTGGTCCCGCGCATGACGGTTTCGTTGAAGTTGAAATTCTCGTTTACGAAATCATTCGAGAGTTCCGTCGCCGTGGCGTTGATCAAGTGCCAGCGCAGGTACGTTTTCCAGTCGTCCATCGAAGTCTTGGCGAAAGCGCCGTTGGCCGCTTTGAAGAAGTCAGGCTGATGAACGTTGATATCGGTCGCGCCGGTTAACCCGATCTCCTTGAAGTAATCGGCCCAGTGCCAGTCAGGCGTGAGCGTTTGCAGCTCTTTCGACTGCATTTTGTTGTAATTCTTCTGCGGATCACGCAGCTCCACGCGGGTGCGGGAGGCCTGGGCCAGGGACGTTTCAAAGGCCAAAATCTTCTTCGCCGCCTCACCCGCCTTGGTCCCCGGGTCGCCCAGCAACGTCAGCATCTTCGTGACGTGATTGACATATTGATCGCGCAGCTTCTTCGAAGCGTCGTCTGTCTTGGTGTAATAATCGCGATCCGGCATTCCCAGCCCGCCCTGCACCGCCTGCGCGATCTCGCGCGTGCTGTCCTTATCATCCTGGCCGGAGCCGAAATTAAAGAAAACCGGCACCCCGATGGTGTGAAGATGCGCGATCGTTTTGAGCAGGTCGGCCCGGTCCTTCATTGCGTTGATCCGCTTGAACTCCTCATCGAGCGGCTTGGTCCGTGCACTTTCGATGGTTTTTTCATCCATCCCGCTGCCGTAATAATCCCCGACCTTTTGCATTTCCGGCGCCGTCTTGGGATCGGCCTGAGTCTTGGATGCTTTCTCGGCGATGGTATGGAGAGCGTCGTTATTTTGTTCGATCAACTGGTTGAAGCTGCCCCAGCGCGAAAATTCGGGCGGAATTTCCGTTCGTTTGATCCAGCCCCCGTTGCTGTAGAGAAAGAAATCGTCCTGCGGCTTGACCGACTCATCGAAGTTCGCTGCGTCGATCGGCTTTGCATTTTTTAAATCGATCGCGGGTGCCGCGGCGCTGTCGCCCGCTGATGCGTGGGTCGCCGCGCCGGGAGGAGGTGGATTACCGTCGGGGTGCGGTTGGTCGGGACGATTGACATTCGCCGGCGAGGGCGACGTTCCGATGAGCGGCGATTTCTGCGGCTCGGATTGGGCAAAGAGATGGACGGCCACGCTGAGGGTGGCGGCTGTCACGAGGGACGATTTAAGAAGTGCGTTCATGGATGTGTCTCACGTTGTTAGACGCCGATCCGGCCGGTTTGGTCAGAGAGAATCGGCGAAGTAGCATGATTTACGACAGGAAAACGCTGCCGTCCATGGCCTCTCGCAAGAAAAAGCGGGCGGTTTAGAGCTGCTCGATCTTGTATCCGCGGGCTCGCAACATGGCGATGACGCTGTGCGGCCCGGCGAAGTGCGCGGTGCCGGCCACTATCATGGTGGGTTTTCCCCATTTTATTAGCGCTTCGATCCGCGGAATCCAGCGGGCATTGCGGCGGTCGAGCAGGCGCCACCAAACTGTCGGCGCCTCTTTCATGCGCGGTTCGTCCATGGCATAGATGCCGTTGACGTTTCCCGCTTTCCAGAGAGCGACCGCTTCATTGTAGCGCTTCGGCCCTTCATCGGCGTAAACCAGCGATTGTAAGAGCATGACTTCGCCCTCGATATCCTCCATGTCGGAGAGAACGCGGATATGCTCGTCGACCGATTCAATGCCCGTGCCGGGCCGCCCGCGCGCGCGTGCTTTTTGCCACACGTAATTATCTAAACCGTAATCGTCGCTCACCCGTTCGAAGCCGGGATGTCGGAGCAGAAAGGTGGCGATGGCCCAGGGTCGGAGATGCTGCCATGTATTCATGCCGCTCACCGTGATCTTCTGCAGAAAGGCGTAGGTCTTCGGATTGATTCGGCCTTTGATCTGCACACCATTCGGGTACTTGGCCGCGGCCACGAGTTTGCTCGCGAAAAGGGCATCCTTATTCGGGTCCACCTCAAAAACAAAGTTTTGCGATTGTTGAATTGCGTCGTTAATTACGGGAGCCAGAGGGTAATCCGACGAGCGCAGAGCATGGACGGACCCAAGCAGGTAGAAAGGCGCGCGCGCATTCGTCACGCGCCAAAGGCAGTGCTTCCCGCCGGAACTGGTCTGGGCCGAAGCAGAAGGCGGAACAAGATTAGCTGTGAACAAGCCGACTGCGGTAATCGCAGCAGTCCGCCAGGCGCGGGAGGAACGAATAAATGAGTAGCACATTGCGTTATATATAAAATGGATTGTTCCTTCTTGGAAACGGATTTGCCCAGGCCTCCGGGCTCACCCATTGCCCGGTATGTCCTGTTCGCGACGCTTGCCTGCGTCGTGACCAGCTTGGGCGCCACCCCCAAACCCAGTTCGCCCAAGGTCGCCCCCCAGTCGGCCAATCCCTGGCAGGTCGTGAAAATCGGCAGTCATGATTATCTGACCTCCAATAACATCGCGGAATTTTATGGGCTCCCTGCCGGCGTGGCCCCCGTCGATAAAACGATCCGTCTCGAAAACGAGAAGGGTTCCATCGAGTTCACTCTCGGCAGCCGCGCCATCCTCATCAACGGCGCACGCAACTGGCTCTCCTTTCCGGTCATCGAGAAGGACGGAAAATTTCTGATCTCACGGCTCGACCTCGCCGAAACGATCGAGCCACAGATGCGGCCCCACATGATCCGGAACGTCGGAAAAGTGCGGACGATCGTGCTCGATCCCGGCCACGGCGGTTACGACAAGGGTGCCATCAGCCGTTACGGATGCGAAAAGGATTACACGTTGGATGTCGCGCGTCAGCTTCGGCCGCTCCTGCAAGCCAAAGGATTCCGCGTCCTCTTGACGCGGGAGGGCGATTACTTTGTGCCGCTGGAAGTGCGCGCTCGCATTGCCAACGCCGCGCCCGACGCCATCTTCGTCAGCCTCCATTTCAATGCGACCGACGCCAATCCCGATGCGACCGGGTTTGAAATCTATTCGCTCACCCCGCGGGGTGCGCCCTCCACGCATGACGATTTCATGAAAGCGAGCGCCGACAGCAGCCAGAATGGCACGGCGGTTGATACGCATAGTATTGAGCTCTCCGCCTGCATTTACCATTCCGTGCTGGGCCACATCGGCGAGGTCGATCGCGGAATTAAACGGGCCCGCTTCGCCGTTCTTCGCCTGACCAAGATCCCCTCCGTGTTGATGGAAGGCGGTTTCCTGACCGAACGCGGCGAAAGTAAACTCATCGCCAACAAGGAATGGCGCGGGAAACTGGCGCAAGCCATCAGTGTCGGAATCGACAACTATAAATCGCTGGCCGACCGCAAACTTCCGCCTCTGCTCGTGCGCGATTACCATCGGAAAAACGAAGCGCCACTTTTCCCGGTCGACGTCAATCTGCAGCCCATTGGGCCTCTGCCGGACGCGCCGGCTGCCGCCGCGATCCCACCACCGCCTCAGTCTGCGCCCACTGCCACGCCGATCGCTCTCAACCGCGGCATCGTTCCGTAGCGATCTGCCTCGCACGAAGGTCGGCAAAGGTAGGGACGCCGCGCTCCGGCATCCACTCCGCGCGCTAACCACCCGCGCAAGCCGCTTCCTTCTCCTCGATGCGTCCAAGGCTCGCCGCTCATTCTATCTTTATGATATTGACCACGTTAGGCCGGACGGTCAGTCTGCTTCTCGCAACAACCGAAAGAAACCTATGAAAACATACATCAGTTTGGCAATCATCTCCTTGTTCGCCACGACCGCCGTTTCGATGGCCGGGCCGGATAAGGAAGCCATCATGGCAAAGGAAAAAGCCGCCTGGCAGGCCTTTAAGGATAAGAAACCAGACGACTTCAAGAAAGTAATCGATCACGACTTCCTCGGAGTTTACGCGGAGGGCATCTCCGATATGGCCAAGGAATTGTCGGACATGCAGAAGTGGGACATGAAATCGTTCACCATTAGCGATTTCAAAGCCATCTCGGATGAACCTGACGTCGTGGTGTCGACCTACAAGGTCACCATTCAGGGTACGTATGATGGAAAGGACGCCTCCGGCACCTTTAATGCCGGCTCCGTCTGGAAAATGCAAAAGGGCGCATGGCTGACCATCTTCCACACCAACGTGAGGGAGGCGACCGCGGCCAAGCCGGCGGGATCGGCGCAATAACCGCCCGATCATCTTTACACTGTAGGGGAAGCTGTTGGCTTCCCGCTGCTGCTGTTGGCTTCTGTAGGGGAAGCTGCCAGCTTCCCGTCTTCGGTCTGGTAAGGCTTTGTTCCCGGGAAGCTAGCAGCTTCCCCTACAGACACACGATTGCCAGTCGCTCATGGCCAGGAAGACCAACCCGCGCGTGTTGACTTCACTAGCGCGGGTCTTATTCTGGAAGGAAAGAGCGGGGGAGCCACTGGCTGAGAGGTCCGGAAATTCCGGACGACCCCTTGAACCTGATGCGGGTAATGCCGCCGCAGGGAGCGAGGTCTCGGCCATGCGTTTTCCGCGCATGGCTTTTTATTTTTCCAGCAAAGCGAAAGACGAGACAGGATTTACAGGATTAACATGATTAAACCAAAGAGCTCAAACAGTGCGAACGGATCTGTTCTTTCGAACCCAGCAAATCCTGTCTCAACATCTTTGCCGAACTCGCGCAAGGTTTACGTGAACGGCGAGCTCCATCCCGATCTTCGCGTTCCGTTTCGGGAGATCAGTCTCGCCCCAACGAAAGCGATGGATGGTCGCATGGAGGTGAACGAGCCGGTCCGCGTCTACGATACGAGCGGTCCATGGGGCGATCCCGAGGCCACCCCGGATGTCACGCAAGGTTTGCCGGCGCTGCGTGCCAAATGGATTCGCGAGCGCGGTGACGTCGAAGAAATCGAAGGACGAACGGTGCAGCCGATTGATGATGGATATCTCTCCAATACGCACGCCGAGAAGTCGGCCAGCCGTAACGGAAGTTCGAAATCCGAAATCCGAAATCCGAAATTTGAGCGCCGCCCTTTGCGCGCCAAGGACGGTCACGCCGTCACCCAGCTCTTTTACGCGCGCCAGGGCATTATCACTCCCGAGATGGAATACATCGCCATCCGCGAAAACGGGCGCGCGTTCAATTCTTCTGTAGGGGAAGCTGCCAGCTTCCCATCCAATAATGGTCGGGACGTTAACTCCGAAAGTTTTCGCGAGCGAGGCAGCGTCCCCTACAGTCAAACCAATTTGCGTCACCAACACGCTGGCGAATCTTTCGGCGCTGCGATCCCAAAAGAAATCACACCTGAGTTCGTCCGCGACGAGGTCGCGCGCGGCCGCGCCATCATCCCGGCCAACATCAATCATCCGGAAATCGAGCCGATGATCATCGGCCGTAATTTTCTCGTCAAAATCAACGCCAACATCGGCAATTCCGCCGTAGCCAGTTCGATCGAGGAAGAAGTCGAGAAGATGCGTTGGGCCACGAAATGGGGCGCCGACACGGTGATGGATCTTTCCACCGGCAAGAACATTCACGCTACCCGCGAATGGATCATCCGCAATTCGCCGGTCCCGATCGGCACCGTCCCGATTTATCAGGCTCTCGAAAAAGTAGGCGGGCGCGCCGAAGAACTAACCTGGGAAATTTATCGCGACACCCTCATTGAACAGGCCGAGCAGGGGGTCGATTACTTTACCGTCCACGCCGGGGTACTATTAAGATACGTCCCCATGACGGCCCGGCGCGCCACCGGCATTGTTAGTCGCGGCGGCTCCATCATGGCGAAATGGATGCTGTCGCATCACCAGGAAAGTTTCCTTTACACGAAGTGGGACGAAATCTGCGAGATCATGGCCGCCTACGATGTCAGCTTCTCGATCGGCGACGGCCTCCGTCCCGGCTCGATCGCCGACGCCAACGATGAAGCCCAGTTCGCTGAATTGTTCACGCAAGGCGAGCTGACCAAGCGCGCCTGGGCGCAGCATGTGCAGGTCATGAACGAAGGCCCCGGCCACATCCCCATGCACATGATCAAAGAGAACATGGAGAAACAGCTGGAATGGTGCGACCAAGCGCCCTTCTACACCCTCGGCCCGTTAACCACCGATATCGCGCCCGGCTACGATCACATCACCAGCGGCATCGGCGCCGCCATGATCGGCTGGTACGGCTGCGCCATGCTCTGCTACGTCACCCCGAAAGAACATCTCGGCCTGCCCAACAAACAAGACGTCAAAACCGGCGTCATCACCTACAAGATCGCGGCCCACGCCGCCGACCTGGCCAAAGGCCACCCTGGCGCCCAATACCGCGACAACGCCATCTCAAAAGCCAGGTTCGAGTTCAGGTGGGAAGACCAATTCAATCTCTCACTCGATCCCGAGACCGCGCTCGCCTTTCATGATGAGACCCTTCCCCAGGAAGGGGCGAAATCAGCCCATTTCTGCTCGATGTGTGGTCCCCATTTCTGCAGCATGAAGATTACCGAAGATGTTAGAAAGTACGCAGCAGAGCAGGGGATCGCAGAAGAAGAGGCATTGAAGAAGGGACTCGAACAGAAGGCAACCGAGTTCACAGAGGCCGGCGCCGAGGTCTACTCAAAGGCGTAATGTTCGGGGAGCACACGCGCCTCGCGTGTTGGCGACGGCGCCTTTGCCGTCGCGCACTCTGACAAGTCAATGCCCAAACCCACCATCTACCTCATCGCCGGCTGTAACGGTGCAGGGAAGACAACTTTCGCCAAGGAATTTTTGCCGAGCGTTTGAGTAATCCGTTTCCTGAACGCCGACGAAATCGCGCGCGGCTTATCACCACTGCGGCCCGAGGTGGTTGCATTCAAAGCTGGACGACTGCTTCTGGGTGAACTCCGCGAATTGATCGACCGCCGCGAAACGTTCGCGCTTGAATCAACGCTGAGCGGACGAACTTACGTGAGTATTTTCGAGGCCGCGAAGCACCGCGGCTACACGATCGAGCTCCACTTCCTCTGGATTCCCGATGTGCGCGAAGCGATTCGTCGCGTCCGCCAAAGAGTGATCGAAGGTGGACACCATGTTCCGGCCCAAGACATTCGGCGACGATTCACTCGAAGCATTCAATACCTGCTGAATGATTACGCGCCGTTAGCCAATCGATGGGCGCTCTGGGACAACTCCACGCCACCGGCAAAAGTCCTCGCAAATTCCGCCTGTCATTCTATTGTCGATCTTAGAAAGTTCTTCGCTGAATAATGAAAGCATCACGTAACGGACTTAAGCCAATTCCCGAAAAGGAAATGCCAAAATGGGTCCGCGTCGCATCCCAAGCCCACCGCCGCGCCACGGCAAAGAAACGCACGGAACTTCGCCGACACGGGTTGCCGATGATTGTCTGGAAAGACGGCAAAGTTCGCGAGGTTCCAGCGTAAAGGCTCACGCCGTGGATTCCGAAACGCGCCGCACTCTCGCTCGCCAGCCGTTCGAGGAAAAGATCCGCAAAGTCGGCCAGCTCATTCAGCTCTCTGCCGCCGTCAAGGCACAACGCGTGCGCCAAGTGGACGAGGGCGTCATCGACACGATTTCTTCAAACGGAAAATCAACTATCAAACGGAGTGTCGATAGTAAGCTCTGACCCCTTTTCCCCTTTTCCGCAAGTTGGCCTGCGGATGCCTTCGATTGAGAAAGTAAATGCGAAGCGCGCGCTCCGCGCTGGCATCTGCAATCCTCGGAAACAACTGGGTTCACCTGCGGGATTGCACGTCCACAGCGCTCGCAGGAGCGTATCCTCGGACCTTCCAAAACGAATCTTATGAACGAATCCACGACATCCTCGCGCGTCTGGCTCATCACCGGCTGCTCCAGCGGCTTTGGCCTGGCGCTGGTCACCTCGCTGCTTTCGCGAGGCCAACGCGTCATCGCCACGGCGCGCCAGCCAGGCTCGCTCGCCGACCTGGCCGCGCGCTACCCGGAGACGTGCCGTGCGCTCCCGCTCGACGTCACCGATGCGCTTCAAGTGAAGAACGCGATTGCTGAAGCGGCGAATGCTTGGGGACGGCTCGATGTCATCGTGAACAACGCCGGCTACGGACTCGTCGGTGCTTTTGAGGAACTCGGGGCTGATCAAATCGCCGGCAATTTCAACGTGAACTTTTTCGGTGCACTCGAAGTCACCCGCGCCGCGCTGCCCATTCTCCGCGCACAAGGCAGCGGGCACATCGTGAACATTTCCGCAGCTGCGGTGATTTCGAACTACGCTGGCTTTTCCATCTACGGCGCGAGCAAATGGGCGCTCGAAGGCGTCTCAGAATCGCTCGCCGCCGAACTGAAGCCACTCGGGATCAAGGTCACGATCGTGCAACCCGGCCCGTTTCGCACCGACTTCATCGGCCGCTCGCTGGAGCGCGCGGAGAATCACCTCGCCGACTACGACCGGACGAGCGGTAAGTTCCTGCGCTTCCTCGAAACGATGGAAGGCAAGCAACCCGGCGACCCGGCGAAGGCAGCAGAAGCCATCATCGCCGCCGTGGAATCCGACACGCCGCCGTTGCGCCTCGTGCTCGGCAAATACGCGAACGACAAGGCGCGGAAGAAATTTGCCGACGGGGAAAAGGAACGCGCCGCCTGGGAAGACGTTGGACTTCCCACGGACTTTTCGCCAAATTTATGAAACGCAAAATGACCCTCATCACTGCCATCGTTCTGTTGGTCGCTCTCGCAGCCTTCTGGCTCGTCTCCACATCGCGCGCCGCAACAGAGACTCCTGAATACAAAGTCGTCCGCACCGACGGAAAGTTCGAGATCCGCGACTACCCGGCGCTCACCGTCGCCACGACACCGATGGAGGGCGGGGAGATGAACGGCGGTTTCGGAAAGCTGTTCCGCTTCATCACCGGCAGCAACGAAGGCTCGGAGAAGATCGCGATGACCTCGCCGGTCCTGATCGACACCACGAAGGACAAAAAGACGATGAGCTTCATCATGCCGAAGAAGGCCGTGGAGAAAGGCGTGCCCAAGCCATCGGGAGAGAGCGTGACGCTCGGCAAAGTGCCGGCGGCGAGATTCGCGGTGCTGCGTTTCGGCGGCGGGCGCACGGCGACGAACGAGAAGGCGGCCATCGAGAAGCTCTAGGCGCGGCTCGTCGTGGAGAAGCTGACGGGAAATGGCGCGCCCACATTTGCCTACTACGATCCGCCGTGGACGCCGACCTTCATGCGCCGGAACGAGGTGATGGTCCGCATCGAAAAGCCCCATGAATAGCCCGGCACAAAACCCGCGCCAAAGAATGCGTATCTCGAAAAACTGCGGCAGTTGAACGCGGAGACGCCGGACATGTCCGCAAAATGAAAGGCGTGAAAAAACAGCATCTGCCGCAGAAAGTGTGCGTCAGTTGCAGGCGCCCGTTTGCGTGGCGGAAAAAGTGGGAGCGTGTTTGGGACGAGGTGAAATTTTGCAGCGACCGCTGCCGCATGAACAAACCGGCGCAACGCCCCGCGACGAAATAACCCGGCGGCTGTTTTTTGTATGACTCACATCCCGCTCACTCGTCGCGACGCGCTGATTGCCTGGGCGGATTTCCTGCCCACCCTCGGCCGTTATGCGCACCGGCGAAATCATGTGGCGCGGCTCCATCGCAACGTCTCGCGTCTCAGCGCCGCGTTGCGCTACCGGCTGCTGCTTGAGGACGAAGTGGTGAGCGACACTCTGCGGACTCATGAATTCCACGCGGTAGAGAAATGGCTGCAGGAGGTCTGCTGGCGGAGGTATTGGAAGGGCTGGCTGGAGATGCGGCCGGACGTGTGGACGAGCGGGCGACGGCGCGTGCGGCAGCTGAACGAGACTTTGCCCGAGGCGGTGATGCAACGCGCGCGGGCCGTGGCCGCAGGCGAGAGTGGCGTGGCGTGCATGGATGCCATCGCGCGTGAATTGATCGCCACCGGCTATCTTCACAATCACGCCCGCATGTGGTGGGCGAGCTTTTGGATTCACGTCGAGCGCCTGCCTTGGGAGCTGGGCGCGGACGTGTTCTTCCGCCACCTGCTCGACGCCGATCCAGCTAGCAATACGCTTTCGTGGCGATGGGTCGCCGGCTTGCAGACTCCGGGCAAGACTTACCTGGTCAGACAATCGAACATTGAAAAATACGCGCCCGAATTGCTGCTCCGCGATCGCGCTGGCAGCGAACGGATCGCGGATGGAGCGGTCTCGCCCACGGTCGCCACCGAGTTTGCTCTGACCGCCCGGCAGGCGTTGCCAGATTACCCGGCGACGGTTCCGCGCAGCGACCGCCGGGTCGGGCTCTGGCTTCACGCGGACGATTTACTTCCTGAAGCTGGGCCGCTCGCGCATCTCACGCCGGTCAGCGTCGCCGCGTTCTCCACCGAGCCTAGTTACGCGCTGAGCGAGCGGCGCATCGCGGCTCTCGGTAATGTGCTGGCCGATGGTCTCGCGCGGGCCGCGGCGCATTTCCAATGTCCGACCGTGCTCAGCAAGGATGCCGATCCCGCGGCCAGCATCTGCACCTGGGCTGCGACTCATGCCCTCGACGAAGTCGCGGCGTTTGCGCCGACCGTTGGCCCCGTGGCCGACCTCGTGCCGCGTCTCCGCCAGCTCCTCACTTCCGCAGGCATCACGCTCACGCTGCTCCGTCGAGCCTCGGACGCCCATGCCTTCACACTGGCGTGCGCAGGCTTCTTTCCTTTCTGGGAAAAAATGAGCCGTCACTTATGCCAGCAAAACAGCCTCGCTGCCGCACGTTGAACCAGACACCCATGCGTAACCTCATTCTCGTCCTCGGCGACCAGCTCGATTCGGAATCCGCCGCGTTCGATGGCTTCGATGCCAAGCTGGACGCCGTGTGGATGGCGGAGGTCGCGCATGAGAGCACGAAGGTGTGGAGCACGAAGCCGCGCATCGCGGTGTTCCTCGCGGCGATGCGGCATTTTCGCGATGCACTGCGGGCGCGCCGGTGGAAGGTTTTTTACCGCGAACTCACGAGTGATGCTGCGGTGTGGCGTGGCGCGGACGGACGTGCGAAGCCGGCAAAGGGCGATACTTTTTCCGACGCGTTGCGTGAGTCGCTGGCGAGCGTGAAGCCGCAGCGCGTGGTGATGGTGGAGCCGGGGGAGTGGAGTGTGCGCGAGGAAATCCGCGCGGCGATGGAGTTGGCGGAACTGCCGCTAGAAATTCGCGAGGACCGGCATTTTCTGTGCAGCCACGCGGAGTTTGCGGCTCACGCGGAGGGACGGAAGCAACTGCGGATGGAATTTTTCTACCGCGAGATGCGGAAGCGCCACGGCGTGCTAATGGATGAAGGCAAGCCGGCGGGTGGCGACTGGAATTTCGACAGCGAGAATCGCAAGAATTTCGGCAAGGACGGTCCGCCGATGCACAAGACGCCTCGCAGTTTTCCTCCGGATGAAATCACGCGCGGTGTCATCGCGATGGTGAATGCGCGCTTTGCGGGGCATCCCGGCGACCTTGCAAAATTTGACTGGCCTGTCACGGCGGCGGATGCGGACCTCGCGCTGAAGGATTTCATCGCGCATCGGTTGGCGGAATTCGGCGACTGGGAGGATGCGATGTGGACCGCCGAGCCGTGGCTTTTTCACAGCCGTCTGAGCGCGGCGATGAACCGCAAACTGCTCGATCCGCGCACGCTCATCGCCGCGGCGGAGAAGGCGTATCGCG
>JBBRDU010000060.1:0-17544 GCA_038203615.1 Chthoniobacterales bacterium | reverse complement strand
CCTTGCCCGTTTCGCCCGTCTCGAGTGTGAAAGTAATGCGCAATTTGCCGATGCGGCGGCTCAATTCCTCGGCCTCGTTCAACTCGCGCGCCTCGCGTTCGGCCCGTTTCTTCTGCAAACTTTCGAGTTGCCGCATGCTCGTCGGCGTCACTTCATGGGCCTTGCCGTAGGGCAAAAGAAAATTACGCGCGTAGCCACGGCGCACTTTGACAATATCGGCCTCGGCGCCAAGGCCGGGGACGTTTTCCGTTAGAACGATTTCTGTAGAGGGCATGAGATAAACTTCGGTACACGCAGAGATAATTTTCAGGTCCGCGTGGGGGTCACGAGTATATGATCGACCATCGAACTGTCAACCGCGTCCGCTCAATCTTTTAGGCGTGGGGAGGCCATCAGACCATGCCGAGCTTCATGCGCCCCGCTTCGCTGATCATGCCCTGGTTCCAGGGCGGGTCCCACACGAGCTGGACATCCGCTTCGTCGATTCCATCAATCGACAGAATCTTGCTCTGCGCGTCGTGCGCGATGGCCGGCCCCATGCCGCAACCGGGCGCGGTCAGGGTCATTTTCACTTCCACCTTGGTGCCGCCATCGTCCTTCTTCACCAGACGACAATCATAAACCAGTCCGAGGTCGACGATGTTGACTGGAATTTCCGGATCGAAGCATTGCTTGAGCTGAGTCCAGACGGCTTCTTCCGAAACTTCGCCGTTGCCGCCGGTCGCAGCCTTCGGCGCGCTGGGGGCCGCCGGCTTTTCCAGTCCGAGCGCATCGAGATCCGCTTCGGCCACGCGCGAGAGCCCCAGGTTCGTCGCCACGGTGATGCTGCCTCCAAGCGCCTGGGTGACGACGCCGGGAGTGCCGGACGGGATGGTTACTTTCTGACCGCTCGGGATCAGGATCGCTTCGCAGTCGCGTTTCAGAGTGAATTCGGTGTTCTTTTGCATACGTGCCTTACTTCTTCTCCATGATAATTTTTACCTTCTTGGCCGGGCCTGGTTGACCGGCAAATTGCTCGATCAGGGTGGGCGAGGATGGGGTGGGTTCGCTTGTCTTCGGTGAATCCCCACTGAGGGCGGAACGCAAGGCTCCTTCCACGAGTTGGGCGCAATGGATTCGGACAGGCGGCAAAGCTCCGAGCGGGGCGGAAAGTTCCTCTCCCGACATGGCCTTGGCTTCCGCCACGGTTTTGCCGGCGAGCAACTGAGTGGCCACGCTGGCTACGGCAATGGCGGTCTGGCAGCCAAACGATTGAAACGTCGCGCGATCGATCACTTTACGGCCATTCTCTTCCTTGAACTTGATCCACATGCGCAGCATATCGCCACAATCGGCGCTCCCGACCGTGCCAACGGCGTCGGCATCCTTCATTTCGCCCACGTTTTGAGGATTCTTGATGGCCTCCTCAATTTTCGCTTCGAAGTCGCTGCTCATGACGCTGTCTCCAATTGATAACGGGGCAGGTTCGGATCGACTTTCTCGCTCCAGGCATCGATGCCGCCCCGAAGACTTTTCACATGCTGGAAGCCGTGCCCCTGAAAGTAAGCAGCCGCATCCATGCTGCGCGTGCCTTGATGATCGTAGATCACGACCAGATTTTCCCGCGGCCACTGGCTCATGGCGTTCTGCATCAATTCCTGGGTGAAGAATTGCGCCTGAGCGATTTTCACTGCCTCGAATTCCTCGCGGGTCCGCACATCGAGGAGCTGGATCTTTTCGCCGCGCGCGATTCGATCCGACAATTCACGCGGCTCAATCTGCATGGCTTTGTCGGCCGTATCGCTTTCGATGATGTGATCAATGACTTCAGCCGTGCTCAGGTTTTCATTGCGGGCGCACACGCCGGCCAGTGTTTCCTCGGGGGCAAACCCGCAGCTACTGCAACCGCCGATGTGATAACGGCGGAAGAGCGCGCGCTGGGCGCCCGGAAATTGGACGAGCAACTCGCGCATGGTGATCTGGGGTTTGATCGGGGCCGTGGAGGTCACCTGGTAACCTAAGTTCGGCAGCGTGAAGTGCAAGGCGGGCGGTTCGGTGAACCGCCCTCACCTGGCCCGTGAGCGGAGGTAAGGGCGATTGACCTCAATCGCCTGGCGAAAGGATTTGTCGGCTCGACAGAGTCTCGCCCCATCGCGGGTCAGGTGGGTCGGGCTCTCCGAGCACGATGTTAAAGTTAAAAAGCGGCGAAGCCGGTCATTTTGAGCGCCGTCGGCGCTATCCTTTTTAGCAACGCCCTCGGAGAGGTCGTTCCACCTCGCGCTGCACGCGCGCGTGCTACAGCTTGGTCGGATCTTCCAGGAGCTCGACGACGCGTTTCAACAGGCGGCCGCCGCCCCCACCGTCCAGACTGCGATGATCGAAGCTCAAGGTGACTTGCGCTTCAGTCACGGGCACGAATTGATTCTGCGATTCATCCCAGAAGGGAACTTTTTTCCCCGCGCCCAGGCCGAGCAGCAAAGTTTGATCAGGCAACGGAATCGGGGTGCCCCATTCGACCCCGAAAGTTCCGAAATTGGAGACGGCCGCGATGCCGCCCGCCTGCATATCGGGAGAGACCCGGCGCTGCCGCGCCAGTGCGACCAGCTCATTATATTTCGTGGCCAGGTCGGCCAGCGAAATCTTGTCGGCCGAGCGGATGACCGGAACCATGATGCCGTCTTCGGCTTCCACGGCCACGCCGATGTCGATCGACTCGGATTGCACGACCCGGCCACCGATCAGTTTGGCGGCGGCGGCAGGATTATCCGCCAGGGCCAGGGCGAGGGCGCGGACGGCGTAGAGAGCAGGACCCGGCTTGGGATCGCGCGCCTGGCGATCACGCAGTAAATTGTCCAGTTTCACGGAGGAACCAATGGTGGCGAGGGGGCGCGTCCAACTTCTGCGCATGGCGTCGGCCACGCCGGCGCGGATGGCGGAGGCGTCGCTGCTCTTTTGCAGATCCACTCTTTCAAGAAAGTGCTCGAGATCTTTGATCGTGACTCGATGACCTGCGCCCGTTCCCATAATCCCGGCGAGGTCCGCGTTGGTCAGGTGCAGTTCGGCCATGCGCGCGCGAATCCGCGGAGAGAAAAAGCCCGCGCCTTTTAGCATCGCTGGCACGGGCAGGCCGCCGGCCGAGGCTTTCTCGCCGTTGCCGGCGCGCGGGGCGACTTTCGTCTGCCGGGCTGGCCGCACTTCCTGCTCGGCGCGTCCCGGAATTTCTTCAGTCACGTCTTTGGGGGGCGCATCCGGCGAAGGCTTCTGGACGAAGCGGGCGGCATCGGCCTCGCTCGCTTCCACATAACCGAGGACCGCACCGATCGGATAAGTTTCCTTCACCTGAGCGGTGATGGTTGCGATCCGGCCCTTGCAAGGCGTAGTCACGCCCATGACGGCCTTGTTCGTTTCCACCTCGATAATTTCCTGGTCGACCGCCACGTCCTGACCGGGCTTCACTTTAATGTCGACGATGGTCGCTTCGGCGATCGATTCGCCGAGCTGAGGCATGATGATCGGGACTTGTGGCATAAGATTATTCGCGCAGAAGTTTCCGGGCTTTTTCGGCGATGGCCTTGGCATTCGGGCGGTGTGCCGTCCAAAGATTCGGATGGTAGGGAATTGGCGTATCCTTGGCGTTGACCCGTTGCGGCGCGGCATCCAGCAGATGAAAGCCTTCCGTCGCCACGCGGGCGATGATCTCCGCGGTGGTGCCGCCCCATGGGAATGATTCCCCGACGCAGAGGAGCCGGCCCGTGCGCGCGACCGAGGCGAGGACGGTGCTGGTATCGAGGGGCTTGACCGAACGAAGATCGACCACCTCGATTTCAAAACCGTCGTGGGCAAATTCCTCCGCCACGGTCAGAGCTTCGTGGACCATGGCGCTATAGGTCACGATGGTCAGGTCGCGGCCTGCCCGCGCGATGCGGGCCTGGCCGACGGGCAACCCTTCGGTGGGAAGTTTGTCCGCCTTGAGGTGGTAATAAAGATACTTATGCTCGCAAAAAACGACCGGATCGTCGATGGCGACGGCGTCGATCAACATCGTGTAGGCGTCCTCCACCGTAGCCGGCGTGAGGACGACGAGGCCGGGATAATGCGCGTAAAGAGATTCCATCGACTGGCTATGAAAAGGGCCGCTGCCTTTGGTGCCGCCGGATGGCAGGCGCACCGTGATGGGAATGGGAATGTTCGTTCTCCAATAGTGAGTGCCCGCGTTATTGAGAATCTGGTTCAGGGCGATGCTGGAAAAATCGGCGAATTGCATTTCGACGATGGGCCGCATCCCATGCATGGCGGCGCCGATGGCGGTGCCGACCATGGCGTCTTCGCTGATGGGCGCGTTCAGCACGCGACCGGGAAATTCCTTGGCCAAACCTTTGGTGGCCTTGAAGGCGCCGCCGAAGGCTCCGCCCACGTCCTGTCCGTAGATGAAGACGCGATGATCATCGCGTAACAATTTCGCCTGCGCCTCGCGGATGGCCTCGAGATATGTGATGCTCATTCGACTGGATCGACGAGATGCCGCTGGGAAAGCGCGCACCAATCTTCTTCATCGGCGTTTGGGGGCGCCTCTTTCTGGGCGGTGGAAACAGCCTCATCCACCTGGGCAACCGATTCCTCGCGCCACTGGCGCAGCGTATCGGCGTCGACCAGCGCATGCTCGGTGATGAAACGTTCGGCGAGCAGCAGGCAATCCTGCGCGTAGGGCTGATGACGCATCTCGTCGCTCACGTAACTGGCGTCATCGTGTTCGCCGTGCCCGGACAAACGCAGAATGGAAGCGACGACCAACTGGGGCGGCCGGCCAGCCCGCGCGCGTTGCACGGCGCTCCCAATCACGTTCAAGCATGCGCTCAAATCGGTGCCATCGACGGTGTGGCCCTCGAATCCGTAGCCAATGGCGCGATCGACCAGGTCGGCGCAGCCAAACTCGCGGTCGTTGAAAGTGGAGTAGGCAAAATGATTATTGGTGGCCACGACGACGAGGGGAACCTGCTCGACCGCGGCGATATTCAATCCCTCGTGGGTTGCGCCCGTCTGCATGCCGCCTTCACCGATGGTGGTTAGGCCGACGAAGTTCTTCTGGCCTTTCCAGCGCTTGGCCAGGAGCGCGCCCACTGTCACCGAAATCATGGCGCCGAGATGACTGATCATGGCGAGCTGGCCATCGAGAGGTTTGCCGCGATGAATATTGCCGTCGCGTCCGCGCATGGGGCCCTGGCGGGAGCCGAGATAGGTCCGGACCACGTCGACCAATGGTTCACCGAAAGCGGAGCGCCCGGCCTGATCGCGAATGAGCGGCGCAAAGATATCGCCTTTCTGCAGGAAAAGTCCGCACGCCGCGCTGACGGCTTCCTGGCCGCGTCCGACGTAGACGCCGCCGCTGATCATGCCGCCGCGGTACATGCTGGCCAGCTTGTCTTCGAGCGTGCGGGTCAGGAGCATCCAGCGGAACGCTTCGGTGAAACGCGCGTGTGGAGCGGACTTGCCGGCGGGCGCGTGCTTGGAGGCTTTGGACTTTCCTTTACGCGCCGCGGTTTGAAGCATCCCGCAATTCTACCCATCTCCGCCAATTGCGCGCAAAAAAAGTTTTGTTTTTTCGGGGCTAATAGTGGATCGCGCATACTGAGCGCGAGGACAGTTTGGGGAGCGCACGCTTCCAGCGTGCTTTCTTCGGCATCCTGCCGAAGGTCTCTCGGTCGATGGAGTCCACCATTCAAGCTTCGCGGCAGGATGCCGCGAACTGCACGCAAGATGCGTGTGCTCCCGACGCCAGACATCGCGCTCGGAGAGCACGATCCCCCACGCTATTGGGCGCGAGCGACAGGTAGAACGGCCTCTCCGAGGGCGTTGCTAAAGCAAGAGCGGCGAGCCCGCTCATAAATTGCGCCAGCAGGATTCTCAGCGGGTGCTGAGCAGCTCCGTCTCGCGACTAGCGCCTTCCAGGGAGAACTGGCGCTGCGTCCCGTGGCCGTTTCCATTGGAAGTTTTGGGCGAAGGGTCGGAGTAATTTTCCGGGCGCTCGGCCAGTTTCATTCCGACCAGTTTACTGATTCCGCGTTCTTCCATGGTCACGCCATAGATGACATCGGCTTTGGCAATAGTCCGCTTGTTGTGCGTGATGATGATGAACTGGCTCTGGGCGACGAATCGCTCCAGTACTCGGATGAACCGGTTGATGTTCGTTTCGTCGAGCGCGGCATCCATTTCGTCGAGCACACAGAAGGGACTCGGGCGCACCATATAGATGGCGAAGAGCAGGGCCACCGCGGTCATGGTGCGTTCGCCGCCGGAAAGCAGCGACACCGTCTGCAATTGTTTGCCCGGCGGCTTGGCTGAAATCTCGATCCCGCAATTGAGCGGATCGTTTTCGTCCATCAAGGAGAGATCCGCCCGGCCGCCGCCGAAAAGCTCGGCAAACATTTCGCGGAAATTGGTCCGGACCTGCGCGAAGGTTTCAGCGAACAAGATTTGCGTGGTAGCATTGATGCGCCCGATCACGTCGAGCAACTCGCGCCGAGCCGTGGTCAGGTCGTGGTTCTGCGTTTCGAGGAATTGGTAACGCTGCTCGAGTTCGTCGTACTCCTGCACGGCGTCGAGATTGACCGGTCCCATGTTGTCGAGCTGCTGCGTCAGGTCGGCAATGACCTTGTCGATGTCGCCATGGCTCGCTTCCATCCGGGTCTCCGGCGCGCTTTCGGCGGAAGCCTGCGCGTCTTCGCCGCTTTCTGCCTTCTCCCGTCGCTTCCATTGCGCGTTGAACGTCTTGGCAAAGACGATTTCATCCTGGGCAAAGCTGCGCAGATCGAGGTGATAACGCCGCTGCACATGATCGACCAGATGATCGATCTTCATCTGTAACTGCGATTCCTTCACTTGCTGGGCCGCGCGGCGGTCGTGCAATCCGTTCAAGGAATCGCGAATCTCGCGGAGGCTCGCCTCAGCCGTGTTCAAGGCGCTGGCGGATTCCGTGCGCTGGCCCGCCAACGCATTCAGGGTGGCGCGCCGTTCCTGCTGCAACCGGCTCTGTTCGGCGATGGCTGTCTCCGACGACTTCGATTCGTCGGCCTGTGCAATCATGCGGCTCTCGAAACTGACGATGTCGGTGCGTCGGGCCGCGATGGTTTCGGCAAGCTCAACAGCGCGCGCCGTCATGGGTTGGCGTTGCGCGATCAGATGATCGGAGCGCTGCTGTTCCGTGGCGAGAGCGAGCCGGAGCTCGTTCAATTCCTCCACGGCCTTCGCTTCAGCGGAGCTGGCGTTGGTGCGAGCGGCTTCAGCGGTCTCGCGGCGCTTTTCCTCTTCGGCAAACGCTTTGCGGGCGGCGTCCAATTCTTTTTCCAAGGCTGCGAGACGTTCGTTCGCCGCGGTCATTTGCAACGCGAGGGTCGATTGCTCGTGGCGCAGATCGTCGAGGCGCGCCGTCGAAATATCGAATTCGCGCTCAAGAATAGCGATGCGCGTGCCGGCCGCGGATTGGGCCAGCTCGGCGGCCCGATGTCGGGCCCGCAAATCGTTTACCTGGGCGGTGGCTTTTTCCAGGTGGGCCCTGGTCGCGTCGCGTCCATGCCTGAGCGTTTCGCGCTCGGCTGCGACGATGGCATGCTCCGCCGCCAGGATGGAGATGCGGCCTTTGCGTTCGAGTAATGATTCCTTGTGGACGCTGCTGCTGCCGCCGAAAACGATCCCCTCGGCGGAGATAAATTCGCCGCTCAGCGTGGCAATGGCGAGAGCGGGATGAGACTTTTTGCAGGCCCAGGCCTGTTCCAGTTCCGCGAAGATGACGACGCCATCGAGCAGGCGTCTCACCAGTAAATCGAGAGCCTCTGGGGCAACCACTTTCTCCACGGCCCAGCCGAGGGCGTGTTCCGGCAGGGTCCGGGTCGCGGGCGTGGTCGGGGCCGCCGAGAATTCGGGAATGAAAAGCGCCGCCTGGCCCAGCTTTTTGCGGGTCAAACGATGCAGGATATCGGTGGCTCGTTCACCATTTTGCAGGACGATGGCGTGCAGGTTGCGGCCCAGCGCCGCTTCCATGGCGGTCACGAATTTCGGATCGACCTCCAATTGCGCGACGAGCGAGCCGGTAACGGAAGAATGAAATTCGCGCAGCTCGTCGCTGCCTCGCAACACCGCCTGTGAACCCTGGGTGAGGCCTTCGCCTTCCTCATTGAGCTGTCTCAAGATTTCGAGGCGCGATTCCTTTTCGGCAATGGTTCGTTCGATCGCGCTGAGAGTTTTCTCCGCTTCATCCAGCGTCTGCCGATGTTGGTGGAGATCCCTTTCGGCGGCACCGGCTTCTTCCAGCAGGACATCGACATTCTTGCGCTCGCCCTCGGTGGCGGTTCTGGCTTGGGCGAGGGCCAGCTCTGCTTGAGTGCGGGCCTGCTGCGCGGCCGAAATCTCGGCCTCGAGGCTCTTTAAATGATCGGCGGTCGCTTCGCGTCGGGCCGACATCCCAGCCAAGTCGTCTTCCATGGTGGAGATTCGGTTCTCGCTCTTGGATGAAACAAGCTGAAGCGTCTTCAGTTCCTCATCGCGCGCCGCGCGTTCGGCGCGAAGTTTGGTGACGGTTTCCGTCAGACGATGGAGCTCAGCTTGTTTGGCCTGGAGAATTCCGGATGTCTTTTCAACCAAAGCGTTCAGCTCCTGAATTTCCAACTGCTGCTGGGCGCGTTTGGCTTCGGCTGCCGCAATTTCGCCCTGCGCCCGCCCGATCAATTCCTTGATCTCGTTCGTGCGTTGCTGATTGAATTCGACGCGGTTGCGATGCGTCCCGATTTCGCTTTGTAATCGTTCCACCTCGGCGCGGACATCCGCGATCTGGGCGTCGACTTCATCGAGAGCCTGGCGTTCCTGGGCGAGCGTGCCTTCGCGGTCGTCAATTTTCTCGCGGGTGGCGCGTTCCGTTTCGCTGAGCTGTTGGATGTCGGCGCGGCAAGAGGCTAGTTCATGCTCGAGCGTGGCGAGATGTTTTCTCGATTGATAAGTGTCGAGCACCTGAAGGTCGGCCAGTAACGCCTGATAGCGTCGGGCCTTGCCGGCCTGCCGTTGCAGCGAGCCGATCTGGCGTTTCACTTCCTTGATGATGTCGCTGATGCGAACCAGGTTGGCCTCGGTCGCCTCGAGCTTGCGCAGTGCTTCGCGCTTTTGCGTTTTGTATTTGGTGATGCCGGCGGCTTCTTCAAAAACGGCGCGCCGATCTTCCGGACGCGAACTCAGGATGAGGTCGATCTTGCCCTGTTCCATCATGGAATAAGCGCTGCGGCCCACGCCGGTGTCGGCAAAGAGGCTCTGGATATCGCGCAATCGGCAGGGCGTCTTGTTCAGGAAATATTCGGAATTACCGTCCTTATAAATGCGGCGTGTCACGCGGACATCGTGCCAGTCGACGCCGAGGTCGGTGGCGCAATCGGTCAGGTTGAGCGAGACCTCGCCGAAGCCGAGGGGTTTACGGCTATCGCTGCCGTTGAAGATGACGTCGGCCATTTCGGTGCCGCGGAGGGATTTGGCGGATTGCTCGCCCAAGACCCAGCGCATGGCGTCGAGCACATTGGATTTGCCGCAGCCGTTGGGGCCGACGATGCAGGTAACGCCTTCGTGGAAGTTGAAGATGGTTTTATCGGCAAACGATTTGAAGCCGAAGAGCTCGAGGGATTGGAGATGCATAGGGATGACCGGAGAGAATACCTCTGGGCCATTTATAATAGAGTCCGGTTTTGTCCAGCAAGCAAAAACCGCATCATCTTGTGGGTGGAGGGGCGCTAAAACCCCCGTTATACGCAAGATTTGGTAGACGGGCCTGTTTATGGGCTTAGCGGATGTTTTGATCCAATCTCGGCCCCTCCGGTGGGAGCCTCGCACAAAGGACACCGAGGTCGCCAAGGACACGGTTTAGATAAGCACAGGACGTTCGCGCGACCCTAAGCGTTGTAGAGGTGCTTGGGCCCACCGCCTTTACCGCGTCAGTCGGATCGTCATGCTCGAAGTCTGGAGCGATTCGATCGCATAAAAACTCCATTCGACAAGCGCGGGTTCGCGCTAGAGTGCAACGCATGCGCGCATCTCATTTGGAAGATTTTTACTCGTTCCTGCGTTTCCCCAGCGTCTCTACGGATGACGATTATTCCGAGAAACTGACCGAGTGCGCGCATTGGCTGGTGAAGAAGTTGAAAGATGTCGGACTGCAAGCCGAACTCGTTCCAACCCCGGGTCACCCCGTGGTGTGGGCTCGGAATAAACATCAACCGGGCCGCCGCACCGTCCTGATCTACGGTCACTATGATGTGCAGCCGGCCGATCCGTTGGAACTGTGGGACTCGCCGCCGTTTGATCCGGTGTTGAAGGACGGGTTCGTTTACGCGCGCGGTTCCACCGATAACAAGGGTCAGATCCTTTCCCACATCCTCGGCGTGCAGGAAGTGATCGAGCAACACGGCGATCTTCCAGTGAACCTGCATTTCGTTATTGAAGGCGAAGAGGAAATCGGCAGCGCCAATTTGGGAAACTTTCTGCAGCAGAATCGCGATGCCTTGAAATGCGACGTCGTGATGGTGTCGGACACGGGCATGATCGCGCCGGGCGTGCCGACCATGAGTTACGGATTGCGCGGCGTAACGGCTCTGGAATTGAAGGTGACCGGGCCCACCATCGACCTGCATTCGGGGATCTACGGTGGAGCGGTGGCGAACCCAGCGACGGCGCTGGCCCGGCTTCTGGCCACGTTGCATGACGCGGATGGACACATCGCGATCCCCGGTTTTTACGACGATGTTCTGCCGTTGCAGGACTGGGAACGGGACGCGTGGCGCAAAATCCCGATCGAGGCGGATGCGGAAGTCTTGAAAGAAACCGGGGCCCGCGCGCTTTTTGGAGAGAAGGGATACAGCACGTTGGAAAGAATCTGGGCGCGTCCTACGGCGGAGATCAACGGGATTGGCGCTGGTTACCAGGGGCAGGGGACCAAGACGGTGATTCCGCGCGAGGCCATGGCGAAACTGACTTTCCGGCTTGTTCCGAATCAGCAGGGCGATGCCATCCTGGCCCTGGTCCGAAAGCATCTCGAGAAGAATGCGCCGCCCGGGGTCTCTCTGGAGATGACCAATGGGCACAGCGGGTCGTGGTATTTGACGGATCCACATGGAAAGTTCGGTCAGGCGGCCTTGCGCGCTTTGGGCAAGGCGTTCAACCGGGAGGTGGCCCTCATCCGGGAAGGGGGCAGCATCCCGATTGTCTCGGATTTTCGCACAGTCCTGGGAGTGGAGACGCTCCTGCTCGGGTTGGCCTTGCCGGGTTGCCGGGCCCATTCGCCCAATGAAAGTTTTCCGCTCGAGAATCTAGATGCCGGAATTCGGATGAATAAAGCGGTGCTGGAAGAAGTGGCCGCATGAGGGAGGAGGGAGTATGAAGCTGACCGGTCGATCTCTCGTTCTGTGCGCCATGGCGGCGATGATGATCGCTACCGGGCCGGTCCGGGCTGTCCCGGAAGAAGACGAATCGCTCGGCCAAAAGGTCAAAAACTTCTTCACTCAACCGACACCGCGCCCACGCAAGCGGCACAAGGCTTCGCCTGCGTCATCCCCGAAAAAGAAACCGAAACCATCGCCGTCGCCCGCTGCCACGCCGGCGCCCGCCGCTTCGGTATCACGCGCTGCCACACCGGTGCCTTCGGAATCACCCGGGGCCATTCCTTCCCCGTCCGCCTCGGCCACAGCCTCGCCGAGAGAGACAGCGGAAGCGACGCCGCGGCGGCGCAAACCATTATCCGAACCGGTCCGCGCTATTTCGCCAGGACCTCGTCGCCGGCCCGCCGAAAGTCCTTCGCCACGCCCGGCGAAGACGCCGCCCGGCCAAACGCCGGGGGCCGAATCCCAGGTCGCGCCAAGCGCCACGGCCAGCCCTTCGGCCACGGTTACGTCCGCTGAATCCAAAAGGGGGAACGAGACGCGCGGTCCTGTGGCCACCCTGGCGGCGTCGGAAATTGCCGGGTACGAAAATGTTTCGCCGAAGATTCGCAAGGTTCTCGATCGCTCTCTCAGCCTAACGACACAGAACCTGGGCTATAAATATGGCTCAGCCGATCCGGCTAATGGAGGAATGGATTGCTCCGGTTTTGTCCACTACGTGCTTTCGCAGAGCGGCATGGCGGAGGTGCCGCGCGACGCGCGTGAACAGTATATTTGGCTGCGCAAAGCCGGAACGTTCCAGGCGGTTCTGGCCCATCGCGACGATTCTTTCGAGCTGGATGCCCTGAAGCCGGGCGATCTGCTTTTCTGGTCGGGCACCTATCATACGGACCGGGATCCGGATATTACCCACACCATGATTTATTTGGGGCGTGAAAAAGGGACGAACCAACGCGTCATGGTCGGATCGAGTGACGGCCGCAGTTTTAAGGGTCAGTCCCGATTTGGCGTGAGCGTCTTCGATTTCAAAGTATCCCCGCGCCGCGCGCCCAAGGCGAACGAGGGCCCCGGGCCGGTCTTTGTCGGTTACGGGCGAATTCCGCGGCTGGACGAAAGTCACGAGTAAGGGCGAGCGGCCCGGCTCATTTGAATGGCTTCGCCATTCCTTTTTTTTGGCATCGTGCTCGGAGAGCCCGATCCACCTTTACGCGTTGCCTGAACAACTGTTGGTGGAACGGCCTCTCCGAGGGCGTTGCCAAAGGGTGAGCGCCATGGGCGCTCAAGATGAGCGTGCCAGGGGACGCCCGATCCACCTATTGTGTTTCGTCGGGGCCGGCTGGTTCTTCGTCCTGGGGCGAGGCGGCCGGTGCGGAGTTCGACGGTGGCGTAACAGGTGCGCCTAACGAGCGGTCGTGATATTGTTTGGCAAGAGCCAGGCCCAGCAGCGCGAGGACAATCAAAATGACGACGCGCTGTTCATTTCTGGTCAGGGCGACGATGTGCTGAGGCGTTTCCATCAGGCCGCGTAGGCGATCGGATCGGTCGCGCCTGCTTCCCGAAAACCTTTGCGCCGCAACTGACAGGAATCGCAGAGGCCGCAGGCCACGCCATCGGGCGAGGGATCATAACAACTGTGGGTGAGAGAAAGATCCAGATTCAACTCGAGCGCTTTGCGGACGATATCGGCTTTGCTCATGTGAAGGAGCGGCGCATGGATGTTGAAGCGAGCGCCTTCCTGACCGGCTTTCGTCCCGATCGTGGCGAGGGTCTCGAAGACTGCGATGAACTCCGGACGGCAATCCGGGTAACCGCTGTAGTCGAGGGCGTTGACGCCGATAAAAACGTGAGCCGTGCCAATGACTTCCGCCCAGGCCACGGCGTAGGACAGAAAGATCAGGTTCCGGCAGGGCACATAGGTGACGGGAATACCGTGCGCCATTTCCATTTCGGCGCGGCCCTTCGGCACCGCCACATCGTCGGTTAAGGCCGAGCCGCGAAAAACTTCGCGGTCAATGTGCGCCACGCGATGCTCAGTCACGCCGAGGGCCTGGGCGACGCGGCGCGCCGCTTCCAGTTCAATGTGATGGCGCTGGCCGTAATCAAAGGAAAGGGCAAAGCACTCGAAGCCGGCTGCTTGGGCGACGGCCAATGTGGTGGTCGAATCGAGTCCGCCGCTTAAGAGGACGACAGCGTGCTTCATCGGCCGTTGCGGCCGACCTTCCCGGGGCTGGAGTCGGGATAGCTCGCCTCCACTTTCAAGGCGATCCCTCCGCGAGCGGAAAACTGCGCGGTCACGGTCGCCTGGCGCGGACGCACCGCGCGCGTGAAGTCGTCCAGAATACGATTCGTGACCGCTTCATTGAAGGCACGCTCATTCCGATAGGCCGCCAGATAAAACTTCAACGACTTGCTTTCAATACAGAGCCGGTTGGGCACGTAGGCAATCTCGATCCGGGCGAAATCGGCCTGGCCAGTGATCGGGCAAAGCGAAGTGAAGTCGTCCGTCTCAAAATGAATCCAATAATCCCGGCGCGTGGGGTTGGGGAAAGTCTCGAGGCTGGCTTCCGCGGGGCACGCGGGAATGCGGGCCTCGCTGCGGCCCAGCAACGTTAGCCCCCGCGATTTGTTTGTCTTCTTCACGGGTGAATGATCGCCCCCGCGCTCCTCTTCTTCAATCACAAGCTGCGCCAAGGAAATTGGCGAGCGCGGAGCTAGTCGGGGTGCCGGAGCATGGGATCCTGGAGGGCGCGCTCCCGATCACCGTCCTTCGAATAATTCCAGAAGTCGGCTTTGAGGCTGTTCTTCAGTTTGAACTGGCTGCCATCCCGGGTCTTCCATTCGCGCATTAAGAAGGGGAACTCGCGGTCGAGCAGGAAGCGATCGAGCGCCTGGCCGTCCCGGACTTCGACTTCGATGGCCCGCTCATTCACTTTGTAGGAAGCTTTCGACGTTTTGAACTGACCCGGGCTGGCGAGGGGCGCAGCCATTTGGAATTCGAATTCGGCGGCCGGTTGGGTAAAGGCGATCGTCCGAACACGCAACGGAAGTTCATCATAGAGAATGGCTGCTCCACTTTTCGGAAAGAAAAACTCCAGACCGCTGACTTGACCCCGTTCATTCCGAACTTCCGTGCAGAGAGACCTGTTTTCAGGGAGGCCCTCGGCCTGGACGACCCGATTTCCCCGGCCGGTGGCGGTGACGAGCGATCCTGCGAGAAGATCCGCCGCGCCATTCCAGAAGAGAGAGAGCGAGTGTTGCTCCACGCCAAGACCGATCGGGGCCGTGAATATTTGCGACATCCGGATGCCAGAGATTGCTTCCGCTTTCGAGGGGGTGCGGCTGACAGTGACCTGCGGCGTGAATGTGTCGCGCATGAGAATCAGCGTCATTTCGCAATGCCGCGGCTGCCCCTCGCGCATGATCTGGGCATCATATAGATCGACTTCCGCTTTGCCGTCGCCCCAGTAACTGTTGTTCTGCAGAAGGGAGGGGGAGAATTGGGACAGGAGCGAGGCCGGGAGGGCCAGGGAAACGAGGCCCAGGAAAAGGAGGCGGCGCAGGGGCGGCGGTGTCATTCCGGCTTGAACCTGCAACGCTCAGAGTCCAACGTCCACTTGCCAATCCTTCCTTTGAAAAGTAAACCAGAGCCGCTCGAGAATCAGTCGCGCGTCGGCGTGATTGATCTGATCGGGCACGACACGAAAACGGACGAGGCCGTCCTGATTATGAACGAGCCCGATGTCTGGGACGGTTCGGACGAACGATTGCACGACCTGCAGGAACGTTGCAACGCCTATGCCTCGTTCCTGCTGGATGGCGAATGCGCCGAAGCGCATCCGGAGTTGGCGGGAAAACGCGCTCGCATCGAGGTCCGTTGCACTCATATGCCGGACACGCGCGTGATCGAGCTGCTCGGATTAATTCACGAGCAACTCGCCTTCCAGGACATCCAGATGGAGGTCGTGGTGGCGGGTGGCGAGAGCTGCGGCTCGGGTTGCACCTGCCATTGAGCCTAAAGATGGCAGGCGGAGCGCCCGCCCTTTTACAACGTCTTGCCTCATCTCGGGTCGTTAGCCGTTGGAGGGCGAGCGCATCGCTTGCCGATCGTAAATCGGCTCCGACGGAGCCTCGCCCTACTGGGTCAGGTCAATCGCGCTTAGAACGTCAGGAAAGAGGTAGTCGGCGTGGGGGCAAGTTTGGCGCGGCCATTGAGGAAGCCGAGCTCGATCAGGAAGATCGCCTCGGTCAATTCGCCGCCCACCTTTGCGATCAAAGCCGCGGCCGCGGCGGAGGTCCCGCCGGTGGCGAGCAGGTCATCGATCAATACGATCCTCTCACCTGGGCCCATGGCGTCGATATGCATCTCCATCTCCGCTTCGCCATATTCGAGCGAGTACTTGGCGATTTCTGTTTTGAAAGGCAATTTTCCGCGCTTCCGGATGGGCACGAAACCGACGCCGAGCTCATAAGCCACGACGGATCCGAAAAGGAAGCCGCGCGCGTCGATCCCAACCACCTTGTCGATCTTTTTGCCTTCGCAATGCTCGAGAAAGACATCGATCGAGGTGCGGAAAAGCGCCCCGTCGCTCAAGATCGGCGTGATATCCTTGAAGATGATTCCCTTCTTGGGAAAATCAGGCACATCGCGCACGCCGGCGCGCAATCTCTCCAGCATTTCAGAACCCATGGCGCGATGCTAACGGCTGTGACCCAAAGGTCAACCGCCAGCGCAAAGGCTTCTTTTTCAGGATGATTGCGAAGGGGGCAGCGATCTTTTACAGTACGAGTTCCGTGGATCGTTATATCATCGTTGCTGCGACGCTTTGTTTTCTGGCCGCCGTTGTGCGGACAGCCGTTTTGATCGGCGCCGGAAACTTCCGGCCGGGCCGTTTCAACTTTTTGGCGATTGTGGCCGGGTTCGCTTTTCAGACGGCCTTTCTCTCGGTGCGCGGCCATGCGCTGGGGCGCTGCCCGTTGACCAACCTGTTTGAGGTTTTCGTCTTCCTCGCCTGGTCGGTGGCGTTGATCTATCTGCTGGTCGGCCCGGTTTACCGGCTCTCCCTCATGGGGGCGTTCACTGCGCCCGTTGTTTTTTTCATCCAGACGCTGGCGTTGCTCGCTCCGGTGGACGTGCGCCATCCCGGGAAAATGCCGGCCAATCCTTGGCTGGAATTTCACGCCTCCATGTCCATGATCGCTTACGGCGCTTTCGCGCTCGCCTGCATCGCCGGGGTCATGTACCTCATTCAGGATCGGCAGCTGAAGACGCGCCAATTGCGTTCCATTTTTTTTCACCTCCCGCCCCTGAGCGATTTGTTTATCGCGATCACGCGCCTGCTTTGGTGGGGCCTCGCTCTCTACACTCTCGGCTTGGTCAGCGGATTCTTTATCGGTCAACCTTTGCCTCGCGTGCAGGTTTTTTGCTCGTTTGCGGTGTGGGTCCTTTATGCCGCGATTTTGCAGGGCCGTTACCTGCGGCGGCTGGCGCCGAAAGCGGTGGCTGCGCTTTGCATCATCGGGTTCACGGCGGCCCTGACGCTCCTCTGGGGCATCACTTTCAGCGCGCAGGTGCACTGAAGTATGAATCTTTTTTGCGTCGGGCTCAGTCATCATCAGACGAAAGTTGAGACACGGGAGCATTTTGCCGGCGACACGGAAACGCAGGGCCGCTTGCGCCGCGCCGGTTGCGCCGAGGTTCTCCTCCTGAGTACTTGTAATCGCGTGGAGGTTTACGGCGCGGCTGAGACAGCCATCGGCACGGCGGAGATCGCACGCTGCCTGACCAGATCGGGTGCAGGAGCGGCGGCCGATTCTGCCCCCGCCTTTTACCGGCACGAAGGGAACGCGTGCGTGACCCACCTTTTTCGCGTGGCCTCCGGGATCGATTCCATGGTGGTGGGCGAGACGGAAATTCTTGGCCAGGTAAAAAAAGCCTACGAGGCCGCGCGCTCCGGCGGGACGGCCGGCCCGTTTTTACACCGGCTTTTCCAGCGGGCTTTTCGCGTGGCCAAGCAGGTGCGCACTCACACGGAGATCAGCCGCGGCTCGGTCTCGGTAGGGTCAGTGGCGGTGGACCTGGCGGGCAAAATTTTCGGCGAGCTGCAGCAGCGAAAAGTGCTGATTCTTGGGGCGGGCGAAATCAGCGAGCGGACGGCGCGCGCTC